>NZ_JASJXN010000033.1:0-50623 GCF_035018705.1 Undibacterium sp. RTI2.2
TGGCCGCTCCTTTCTCATCTATTTTGCGCTTCTCGCAATAAAATTACTCTCCGGTGTTTCGTTTTGCAAGAACCTCACTTATTAACTCAGGTACATACCTAAGATAGAGGTAGCAAAACGATCTTAGTTCATTTGCTCACATCAAGCTCTATGGTAAACGTTCTAGCGTCGACTTACGATGACTGTCGCCGTGTAAAATGTAAGCAAAGCACTATTGCTGATAGCAATATGGGTAGCAGAAATGATTCTGAGTAAGTATCAAAAATGAGGTTGTTGATGTTGTGTAGAACAAAAAAAGTTTTTCGCTGGATTGCCTTATTGGTCGTTCTGTTGTCAACCGCCATCATAGCGCAACCCGCCTTGTCGTCTTCTGACAAAGCTTTTAATGCAGCTTCTAGTCCACCTTCTAAATTATCCTCAGTGACGAAGGACAAAGTGCAGGCCGCGCCGATACGGATTGCCATGATAGACGGCATGAGTGGTGCTTTCAGCAATGCAGGTGAGGCCGTCGTGCGTAACTTGCAATTAGCGATAGAGCAGGTGAATGCGCATGGTGGCGTACGTTTGCCGGATGGCAGGCATCCGTTGAGTTTATCTACCTTTGATAATAAGCAAGGCGTGGAAGATAGCCTGACCTTGCTAAATCATGTTACCGATCAGGACATCCCGTTTATTGTGCAAGGTAATAGCTCCGCCGTAGCACTTGCTTTGGTGGATGCGATCAATAAGCATAACCAGCGTGTGCCGCAGCACCGGGTTTTGTTTTTGAATTATTCCGCAGTAGAACCAAGTTTGACGAATGAGAAATGTAGCTTTTGGCATTTTCGTTTTGATGCCAATGCAGATATGCGGATGAACGTGCTAACTGATGTGATCCGGGACGATGCGCATGCCAAAAAGGTGTATCTGGTGGGGCAGGATTATAGTTTTGGCAGGCAAGTAGCAAGCGCTGCGCGCAGCATGCTGGCGGCAAAACGTCCCGATATGACGATAGTGGGAGAAGACTTGCATCCGATTGGCAAGATCAAAGATTTCGCACCTTACGCCGCCAAGATCAAAGCCAGCGGTGCCGATACGGTGATCACTGGCAATTGGGGTAACGACCTGACATTGTTAATCAAGGCGGTGAAAGAGGCGGGCATGGACATCAAGTTTTATACATTTTACGCCAATGCTTTAGGCGCACCAGCCGCGATTGCTGATGCCGGCGTTGGTCGGGTACGTGCGGTGGCCGAGTGGCATCCCAATGTGGGCGGTGCTGAGAGTGATGCGTTTTATCAAAGCTTCCGCCAGCGCTACCCCGATCCGCGGGATGACTATGTGCATTTGCGTATGCAGGTGATGATCAGGATGCTCGTTACCGCGATTGAAAAAGCCGGGAGTGTAGAAGCCGCTGCCGTCGCCAAAGCCTTGGAAGGTGCCAGCTTTAAAAACGGTTTTCATGATGCCAGCATGCGTGCCAGCGACCATCAACTGATACAACCCCTGTATGTATCTGTGATGCAAAAACGTAGCGACTCTAGCCGCGGAACTTTAGATGTTGATGCAATGCGTGGTGCAGTGCGGTTTGATAATGAAGGCAGTGGTTATGGCTTTAAAACTGAGCGCTATTTCCCATCACGATTGACGGCACTGCCGACCTCATGCAAGATGAGTCGGTTCAACTGAATTTGATCTGCTGAATTTGACTCGGTAGATTTGACCCATTGGATGGATTCATATCCGCCGCATGTTCAAAAAACGATAGCACTACAGGTAGCAACACAGATAGCACTACGGATAGCAACACCATCAGGAGACCACCATGACTACCCCTTTTAATACCAGCGAGATTCCCGGTATGGCGTCGATGAATGACAGCTTGTCCTTCGTCAAAAATCTATGGGGCGGCATGCATATTCCAGGTATGGTCACGCCGACCGTGTCCATTGATGACTTAGATAAAAAAATCAAAGATCTGAAAACCGTAGAATCCTGGTTGACAGTCAATATGAACATGTTGCGCGGCACTATACAAGCACTAGAAGTACAGCGTGCAACGATTGCGGCACTCAATTCTTTAAGCGAGAGTTTCGCCAATACCATGAGCGCGGCAAGCGCGCCTTCAAGCTCACCCGAGGCAGTAAAGCCTACGCGTGACTACTGGCCTAATCCTCCCGCTGATTCTGGCAATAACAAAGGTAGTTCTGAAGCCGCGCCCATATTTACACCCACTCCGCCACCCGTTGTCAGCATGCCTTTGCCAGCAAGTGCGCCGCTTGCAGACCCGATACCCAATACCCCAGCACAGCACGCCACAGCAGAAGATGCCGCAGGTACTGATAGTTCGACCCGGTTTAGCAACCCGGCAGCCTGGTGGAACCTGCTGCAAGATCAATTTAAGCAAGCAGTCAGCAAAGCAATGGCAAGCGAACCGGAGGAGCCAACGCCTGAAAAAGCAGCGAAAAAAGCCACATCTACTTCAAGCAAGAGCGCACCTAAAAACTCAGTAAAAAAAGCACCGGGGAAGGTAGTAGCTGCAGCAGCGGCAACAACACCCACAGCCGCAGCGAAGAAAATTAAAGTCGTTAAAACCCCTGCCAAAACTACACCCGGCACAGCGACTAATGCCACTGTCGATAAATTAGCGAAGCAGTCGCCAGTCAAAGTCAATGCAGTAAAAAAGGTGACGGTAGCAGCAAAAAAACGCACTGCACCTTAAGTTTAATAAAGCTTGATGGCTGCTTAGCCCATGCTGATATAAATGCCATCAATTGCCAGACAAAGCCGCATATGCGCCATAAGTCATAGAAGAGTTTAAAATATACTGCCCCTATGTATATTTAATTGTCCATATAATCATTGGACAATAAGGCATATTTTATAAAAATGAGGGGGAGTATATTGCTTTGGCTCTGTCCAGATCAATTTCTGGCGGCGCGTTTTAATGCCCGCATCAGGCTTCCTAGTATCGGCAGCTTTTCATATAATTCTTCCGCTGCATCCCAGTAATCCCGGTGATAACTAACGCGACCGTCTTCCAAAAAACGTAAATGAGTCGCACCTTTAATGCGCTGTAATTCGCTGGAAAACCGTTTCATCGTGAACAAAAAATCCCAACTGATAAATGCCTCGTTGCCTTGCAAAATATGGGTGTGGACTTTAAACCGCGGCTGGTTCACTTGCGAGAACATGTGAGAAAAAATTTTGATAATAGCGGCCACATCTTGTACTTCATTAAATGGATCTTTGAAGTAAGCTTTTTCAGCATAAATCGCGCTGATTTGCTGGCTGCTATCGGGTGTGAGCGTCTCAAAAAAAACGATGAGTTTTTTCAACGCCTCTTCGTAGGTGACTACCTTATTCGCTAACTTATCCGCTACCTTAGTCGCGGTAAGAGTGTCAACGTCAGAAAAAGAGTTCTCGTTCATAGTCCGGTCGTTTTATGGATCAACGCAAAATACCAGCGATAAGGCAGCAAACGCGCAAACCTGAGCCAGTTCGTAAAGCGTTTTGGAAAATGGATATGAAACTGCCCTAATTCTATGCCAGCCACCAGCTCTTGCGCGGCAACTTCTGCCGTGATTAATGAAGGCATTTCAAAATCATTATCCGCAGTCAGCGGGGTTTTGACAAAGCCGGGGCTGATCAGGTACACCGCAATATTTTTAGGATGTAGATCAAAATACAGCGATTCACATAAATTGATAATCGCTGCTTTGGTCGGTCCATAGATCAGTGCTTTGGGCAGACCCGATAAACCCGCCACCGAGCCGACGATACCAATCCCGCCTTGCCCTTGTCGTAGCAAGGTCGGCAAGACGACATCCAGACAATTTAAGACTCCGCGCAGATTAAGATCGATCAGCTTATTCGCTGCAAGCAAATCAAATTCATCAGCCCGCATAGCGTTGTAACCGCCTGCTACTACCAGGACTAAATCTATCTTGCCCCATGTTTGTATTAAGTTGGCGTGTGCCTCAACCAAGGTCGCATGGTCGGTGATATCGACAGGCAAAATCATCGCCGCGCTATGACCTGCGGCTACTTGTTCCAATGTAGTTTTTTGCCGCGCCGACAGCGCCACATTGGCGCCTTTTTGCAGTAATAACTTGGCGGTCTCCGCGCCGATGCCAGTGGAGGCACCGATGACCCAGACATGTTTTCCGTGCCAGTCGCTTATGCGTGGATTCATTTGCTCTCACGTTTAGTAAAGGACAGAGTGACGCTACCTAGCGCGATGCCATACTTGCTCATCAGGGCACGGTTCAGCATGATTTTGTCGTCCATTAGTACCATCAGATCATCAAAATCAACATTGATAATTTTCCCGTCTACGGGCAAGGCGAGCACATAATTCCAATGCAAAGTATTACCCGAAATGACGCCTTTGGCTTCACCCACGACATCGGCTGCGGTGCCGACAAAAGTTGTTTCAGAGTTTTTTTTCAAAGTCCAGACGCGCTTTTGCTTGGTACCGTCTGAGTAAGCAAAATCTTCATCCAGTGTGCCGGTATCGCCATTCCAGTTGCAGTGCATGACGACGGTAAAACGTTTCACGATTTTTCCTGAGCGATCTTGGAACATACCCCAGGCATCAACCACACCGTTGAAGTAACGGGTCAATTCTAATGTTGGCTTTTCTGTTGCGTACATGGAGGGTTCAAAACTGCTGGCGCAAGAGCTCAGCAACAAGGCGACGGAGACACCCATGGCTAGCCGGCTGAATTTACTGAGTCCTTGCATAACGGAACGGGAAAATAGGTTCATCAGAATATCCTCGATAAATTAAAAATAGACCAAGCTTAGTGAGGCGGTTTTGTTGCTTTGGGATATGCCTTGATTACTGCATTAGCTGCATCAGCTATGTTAGCCGTTACTGCCAGCCAGCAATTTTTGGCGCAAATCCGGAGCAGTTGTTTTTTTGTCTAACCAGATGGAAAAAAAAGCATTCGCAAAATCAGCGTCTTTAATTTCACCCAATAACTTTCCATCTAAGTAAAACCGGGCTGCTTCGGCAGGTATAAAAATGCCGGTAATGTGATTACCTTCTTTTACATCAGGAAACAGTTTTCGCATTTGCTCCAGCCAGATTTTGCGCTGATCTGCCGTGCCTAATTTTAGCTTCTGAATCTCTTCAATACTCGCTTCGGCAATTTTGCTGCCCACCAGTGAGCGTGCATATGTCAAATCCAGGGCTAGCGGTTGCTGGCCTAATTTACCGCTGGCCTCGGGTGTATAGCCATCTTTGCCAACCCACAACTGAGCATCATAAACCGCAATTCCGAACCAGCGAAATGTGCCACTACCCAAAGCATGTGCTTGCGGGATTTCTTTTTTGATGTGCTCTGAGTCCGCCGCCATTGCTGCCATTGCTGTCATGGTCACCGAGCTAGCGAGTAGCAGTGGGCATAGCAACAAAAATAAAGCACGCAGTAAGCGTGATGGATGCGTGCGACTCATTTTTTCACCAAAGTGAACTGTGCAACATCAATACTATGAGCGCGGAAGCCTGCTTCGCAATAGGCCAGATAAAATTCCCATGTACGGAAAAATTCGTCGTCAAAACCTTGCGCCCTGATTTCTGTTAACTTGGCCATAAAGGCACTACGCCATTCTTGCAAAGTTCTGGCGTAGTCAAGACCAAAGGTAAAAGTATCAACGACTTCCAGACCATGTTCCTGCGCGTATTGTTTAAAGATTTGTATCGAAGGCAGCATGCCGCCGGGGAAAATGTATTGCTGAATAAAGTCTGTCCCTTTGCGATAACGGTCAAACAAGTCATCGGCAATCACGATACTTTGCACGCAGGCACGACCACCTTTTTTTAGATTGCGGCTGATGCATTCAAAATAGCTTGGCCAGTAAGATTCACCGACGGCTTCAAACATTTCAATCGAGGCGATTGCGTCATAATTACCATGAGCATCGCGATAGTCCTGGATGTGCAATTTACTTTTTTCATGCAAGCCGGCTTTTTGCAAACGCTCTTGCGCAAAATGGAGTTGTTCTGTCGATAGCGTCAGTCCGGTGACATGCGCAAATGCCTCAGTTGCTGCAACCTCTGCAAAACCGCCCCAGCCGCAGCCAATTTCCAGAATATTATCTTGTGGATGGACTTCTAATTGTTGCAAGATGCGGCGGTATTTTGCCAGTTGAGCATCATGCAAAGTTTCCACTTTATCGCCGGAGAATAAGGCGCTGGAATACGTCATAGAAGGGTCAAGCCACAGGCGATAAAAATCATTGCCGATGTCGTAGTGCGCATGAATATTTTTTTTGCTACCAGAGCGCGAGTTACGGTTTAAAAAATGCTTCACCCGATACAGCAAGTTACCCCACCACGTACCATAAATCACGGACTCTAACTGCTGACGATTGCGTGAAATCATTTCTATCAAAGCAGGTAGTTGTGGCGTACTCCAATTACCCGCAATGTAGCTTTCTGCAAAACCGATATCGCCAGATTTTAAGACCGAGCGGCAGAGCTGCCAATCTTTCATATGTAATTGAATTTTTGGATGATTGCCATCGCCAAAAGTCGCTACTTGCTGATCAGGAAATTGGATAGTCAGGCTACCGTGTTGCAGCTTATTGAGCAGACTAAGGACAAATTTTGCCTCTGCTGGAAACTCTGCTGTATTGATCGCTGCAGTTTGATCTTGGTCTGGGTTTAATGTTGGATGCAGGCTGCTCATCGGCTTACCTCTTTGGCAGGGGGAATAGGTTTAGAGAAAAATGGAACACGTTTTATCCAGAGATAAAGCGCTTGTAAATGGATGCGTGCGACGATACCGAAGGTAAGTAAGGGATAGCGCAGCAAAACCCACGCAACGAGTTGGTTGCTGAGAGAGTTTTCTCCACCGGCGATACTGGTCAATAACAAAGGTCCGGTGTCGTCGTCATAATCAATTCGTGCAACGTGCTGTAACCGAATTGCATCACCGATCTGGCGCGTCGCTTGCATAAAGCGAAAACGGTATTTGCCTTCTATCGCGCAAAAAGGGGAGACATGGAAGATTTTTTTTGCGCTTAATTCCTGGCCATATTTTTGTGCAGTACCAGTATCTAGCAAGTAAATATGTTTTTCGCCAAAGGTATTGCGTACCTCACACACGATGGCACGCAATTCGCCATCTTCGCGATGGCAAAACCAGAATGAGACTGGGTTAAATACATAACCTAATACCCTTGGAAAACTTTGTAGCCAGATTTCGCCCCTTGCATCAGTGATGTTTTCTGAAGCGAGTAAGTGATCAATCCACGCTAACAAGGCTTGCTGCCCATCGCCATGATCCTTATCGTAGAACGACATCAGATTAAAGCGATTGCGTGAGAACAGGCGACATCCGTTTTGGCTTGCGCTGACACTTGCATTTTCCATAGAGCGCAAAGGCACACGGATAAAAAATACCCCATAGTTAAAACGATTCGCCGCCGGACGCAAACGGTGATGCCGTACCTCTCCTATACAGAGTTGGATGGTAGCGGGTAGCTTGGTGTCCATGGTTCAGGCAGCCTTGCTAGTTTGTTGCTGATGCTGCGACAGCAATTGCTCTGCGACAGCTAAGCCTGATTTCAAGCCATCTTCATGAAAGCCATATCCAGTCCAGGCACCGGCAAACCAGGTGTGTGCCTGACCTTGGATTTGGTGTAAACGAGTTTGTGCTTGTATGGCCTTTTGATCAAACACCGGATGGGCATAATCAAAGCTGGCCAAGACTTTTGCCGGATCAGGTTCGCTGATCGGATTTAAGGTCACGATCACTGGTGTACTGAATGGTAAAGGCTGCAATTGATTAATCAGATAATGTACGCAGACCTTGGGTTCGGCACCGCTCTCACTTTGGTAATTCCAGGCCGACCAGGCTTTTTTTTGCTCGGGTAAAAAGCGGGCGTCGGTATGCAATACCGCTCTGTTGGGCTCATAAGTGACTGCCGATAAAATGGCCCGCTCATTGGTGGAGGCGTCTGCCAGCATGCGCAGGCTCTGGTCGCTATGAGTTGCTAAAACGACGTGATCAAATTCTTGCAAACCATCTTTGGTCTGGATCTGTACCGTCTTTTTGGGTGTGCGATGGACCGCCAGAACAGGCGTGTTTAGATAACGATTTGGTAGCTCTTTGAGCATTTGATCGACATAGTGTTTAGCTCCGCCTTTGACGGTTTGCCAGCGCGGTCGGTCATTGACTTGCAACAAGCCATGATTGTGGCAAAACTGTACAAACGACGACAAAGGAAAGGCCATCATCGCAGCGGTAGGGCAAGACCAGATGCAGGCCGCCATCGGCAGTAAATACCAGGAACGGAATTCTGCGCTGTAGTGATGCTTATCTAAAAAAGCGCCGAGCGAAAGCTGAAAATCATTATTACTGTTAGCTGATGCTGTTGCCGCTTCTTTCGCCGCATTGGCCAGCGCCGTAGTTTGCTTGTTAAAACGTAAGATGTCTCTTAGCATGCGCAAAAAGCCGGGGCTTAACAAATTGCGACGTTGTGCGAAAACAGTATCAAGATTGGCGCCCGCCCATTCCATCATCCGCTTGCCGATGGGCATTTTTACCGAAAATGACATGTCGGTAGCGACGGTTTCTATCTGAAGTTCTTTAAATAGCTGGACTAGATTGGGATAGGTTTTGTGGTTAAACACTAAAAACCCTGTATCGACACCATAAGTGCAGCCGTCTAGGGTCACATCTACGGTGTGCGTGTGTCCACCAAAATAATCATTGGCTTCAAACAAGCTAACGTGATGTTGCGCCTGGGATAAGCGATAAGCGCAAGAGAGGCCGGAGATGCCGGAACCGATGACTGCAATTTTCATCATATTCAAACAAGGAAGGTAGTAGTCTATTAATATAATTGCAAAGTTACTTTGCTTCTACTGTCTTTTACGCATGACTTGAGTAAACGGATTCAATTCCAATGATTTACCTACACAAAGACAATCTTTGATTCGCTGATCGGATTGCTGAATCTTTATGTTTAATTTCCACGTATAAAAATGGGCACGCTCTAGCGCACCCATATTTACAACGATACATTAATTACTGACCGATCTTTGCTATGACCCGTTCTTTATAGTTTTGCCCCTGATTATTTACTTTGCGACCCGCAATTAAGCTTATTGCGCCAACGCTTTTTCGATATCTGCGACCAATTTTTTATCGTCTGGCGTAGTCACGCTGGAGTAAGCCGCTACGACATTGCCTTTGCGATCGATCAGATATTTATAAAAATTCCATTTTGGTGTGGTGCCGGTTGCCTTGATTAATTCTGCATGCAAGGGATTGACGTCTTTTCCTTTGACCGATGATTTAGAGAACATCGGGAATTTCACGCCGTAGGTATTAAAGCAAAAATCGGCGATTTCCTTGCTGTTACCTGGTTCTTGCTGACCAAAATCATTGGATGGAAAGCCGAGCACAACCAAGCCTTTAGGATTATATTTGGCGTGTAACGCTTCCAAGCCTTGATATTGGCTGGTAAAGCCGCAGTAGCTGGCAGTATTCACAACCAGAGTCACTTTGCCGGCGTACTGACAAAGATCTTGTGGCGCATCGTCTTGTAAGCGGTTAAACGTATGGTGTAACACGGCAGGGCAACTTGCGGTAGTGTCTGCCAGTGCAGTATCCGGGATTGCAACGCTAGAAATGCCAGCAACCAAGCTGAATAATAATGCGCCGCTGATTTTGTGAGAATAAGACATACATGCTCCTTGATTACGATGACATCCAATTTGACTTGGTTTGCGTATCTTATATTAAGTTGAAAAATTCTGTCATACCCCAACATGAACAGAAAGTAGACCCAGAATTTGCACCATCTCAGAGTATGTTTTTGTGGATAAATCCTGATTTGCTCATCTGAGGAATGTCCCGCTTTCGATTTTTATTTGTCGTGAAGCAGTCATATCTGTCTGGTAAAATCGAGTAAATATTTTTATTTTTGCTGTAACTTTGTAAGGGTCATTATGCTTTACCCAGAACTGTTTAAATCCTTAGAGCAAGTCCGCTGGAACATGGATACCGACATCAAGTGGGATCAGTACGATGCTTCTAAGTTGACGTTGGAACAGGCGCAAACCATCAAAATGAACGCGATTACCGAATGGTCTGCATTGCCTGCCACAGAAATGTTTTTGCGTGATAACCGGGGCGACAGCGATTTTTGCGCTTTTATGTCCATCTGGTTTTTTGAAGAGCAAAAGCATTCTTTGGTCCTGATGGAGTATCTGCGTCGCTTCCACCCGGAATTGGTACCAACCGAGGAAGAGCTGGATAAAGTTCGCTTTGAATTTGATCCTGCCCCACCGCTAGAAACCCTGATGCTGCATTTTTGCGGCGAGATTCGCTTAAACCATTGGTATCGTTGTGCCTCCGACTGGCACACCGAACCCGTCATTAAACAAATTTATAAAATCATTAGCCAGGATGAAGCACGGCATGGCGGCGCCTATTTGCGCTATATGAAAAAAGCCTTGGGCGAAGCAGGCGATACTGCGCGTGCAGCTTTCGCCAAGATCGGCGTCTTGATGGCATCAGCCCGCCGCACGGAAAAGCCTTTGCATCCGACCAATTTGCATGTCAATCAATCGCTGTTTCCTAATGACACCATACAAAGCCGCTTGCCAGATCCTGATTGGCTGGAGCGTTGGTTAGACGGGCAAATTAATTTTGATATCGTGTGGGAAAAGAAAGTCATAGAACGTATTTTGCATAATATGTCGCTACTGTTTGAGCGTACTTTTGAGTCGGTACAAGATTTGAATCGCTATCGTAAGGAAGTGTCACAAAGGTTGGCTGCGAGTGACAATGCGGTGCTGGCGGCTGGCGTGGTGCCAGGCGCTGTTTAAGATTGATGGCTAGCCTCGGCTGGTCGTGAATCTGATTTGGTTTTACTAAAAATAGCTGCATTTTTTTGCGGCTATTTTTTATAAATATTTAATATACTCCCCATTATTTTTATAAAAAATGCCTTATTGTCCAGTTTTTATATGGACGATTAAAATATACATACTGGGAGTATATTGACAGTTGTTTGCAGGAATCGTGAAAATTATCTGGCACCAGGAGTCTTATCCGGTATCCGTTTTTATCAGCATTCTGCGTACTGACATTGGCCGATGGATTGAATCGATAGCAAAATAAATGGACTATTTCGAGAACAAAATCACCAGCTTCGCTGATCTGCAACAACGCGTCGCCGCCTTGCCAAAACCGGTCGTAATGACCAACGGTGTATTTGATATTTTGCATCGTGGTCACGTCACTTATCTGGCGCAAGCACGCATGTTAGGTGGTTCTTTGGTGGTGGCGGTCAACACAGATGCATCGGTCAGACGCTTAGGCAAGGGCGATGACAGGCCGGTCAATCAATCTCAGGACAGAATGGCGGTATTAGCCGCGTTGGAAGCGGTCAGCCTGGTCGTGGATTTTGATGACGACACTGCCTTGCAGGCGGTGCAACTGGCGCACCCGGACATCTACGTTAAAGGCGGCGATTACGATATGAGTGCCATCCCCGAAGGCCAGGCAGTATTAGCCTATGGTGGTCAGGTTGCTGCCATTGAATTTGAACATGATCGTTCTACCAGCCAATTATTAGCGCGAGTGCGCTCACAAAAATAAATAGAACCTGCGCAAGACGATTCAAGTTGTGTTGCAGCGCTCGCACTTAAATCGCGGTGGCGTTATTGCTCTGCGCGGCACATGCCATTTGCGTTGCTGCGAAGTGGTAGCGGTCTAATGGACAATCTGGGTTTAAACTTCAACCCGCCAGTAGCCGCTCAAAATCCTCCGGCGGTATCGGTCTGGAAAACAAATAGCCTTGCGCAAAATCACATCCGGCTTGCTTTAATAAGTCACGCTGCTCTTCGGTTTCTACACCTTCTGCAATCACTTTTAATCCTAGCTTGTGTGCCATGACAATAATAGCTTCTGCCAAGGCGCTATCGCTTGATCCTGGTGTCATGTTACGGACAAAGGATTGATCAATTTTGAGGTAATCGATGTCGAATTTTTTTAGATACGATAGCGAAGAATAACCAGTTCCAAAATCATCCAACGCAACTTGCATCCCTGCATCGCGGAACTGTAATAACTTATCGCTGACGAGGGTGCTGGCGTCCAATAGCAAGCCTTCAGTAATTTCGATAGTAATTGCCTGGCCGGGCAACTCTGCTTCATGCAAATGATTAATCCAGTTCGCATAACGAGAACCGTCGCGTTGGAATTCTACCGGTGATTGATTAATGCTGATTTGAAAATTCTTCTGCGCCGGATATAGGTTTCTCCAGCGTTGCAGCCAACGTACTGAGGCTTTAAAAACAGTCTCGCCAATATCAAAAATCAAGTCACTGGTCTCAGCAATGGCGATGAATTCCAGCGGGCTGATAAAGCCTCGTTGTGGGTGCTGCCAGCGTATTAAGGCTTCCGCTTTTTGGATGATCCCAGTGTTTAAGTCAATAATTGGTTGGAAATACACGGAGAGTTGCTGCTCTGCGATGGCGATGCGTAAATCGCTACCCAACCGCAGTCGCGCCAATGCTGCAACTTGCAGACTGGGTGTAAAGTAATTAAAACGATTGCGACCGGCATTCTTTGCTGCATACATTGCCTGATCGGCGTTCTTCAATAAGTCGTCTAGGCTGACGGCATCATCTGGATACAAGGTAATGCCAATACTGGCCGATAAAAACACTTCTTCGTTCGCCAGTTGAAAAGAGCTAGACATTTTTTTGATAATGCTTTGTGCGATCTGCTCTACGTCTTCCGGGTTATGTTGATCTGGAAGCGAAACAGTAAATTCATCGCCTCCTAATCGGGCGACTGTGTCGGATTCTCTGACGCAAGTGAGCAGCCGTTTGGCAGCTTCTACCAGCAGGATATCGCCGACAGAATGGCCTAGCGTATCGTTCACTTCTTTGAAGTGATCCAGATCAATAAATAGTACGGCTAGTGAGCGGCCATTACGCTTACTTTTCTTGATATCTTGCTCAAGCCGGTCATAAAACATGCGGCGGTTTGGCAACCCGGTCAGCGTATCGATATTGGCTTGCTGCCAGATCATGGCCTCGGCATTTTTACGCTCGGTAATGTCTAGGTGCGTACCTACCATGCGCAGTGGCTTTCCGTCATGATCACGCTCTACGATGGTACCGATGGATTGCAGCCAGCGCCATTCACCAGTGCGAGTTTTTTGACGAATTTCAACGCGATATTCGGGGATTTTTCCGGCTAGATAATCCTGGTAAATAGTACTTGCTTTATCTACGTCATCGGGATGCAGACGAGCGAACCAGGCGTTGCTGGTTTCATTCATTTCTGCAACGGTATAGCCAAGCATATTGGCATATTCTTCGTTGACGATGGTGACACCGGTTTGCACATTCAGATCGTACAAACCTTGATGATTTGCCAGCAGCGCCATGCGCAGACGTTCGGCACTTTCCTGCAAGGCGGTTTCTGCATTTTTACGTTCTGAGATATCGGTATGGGTACCGATTACGCGTACTGGCAAACCTTGGGCATTACGTTGTATGACGGTACCGCGGGTCAATATCCACTTCCAGGTACCGTCCTTGCATTGCACCCGATGTTCGTTCAAATAAATCGGCGTGAGGCCATCAAAATGCGCCTGACGGTCGGCGTACATTTGTGCCAGATCTTCGGGGTGAGTGCGCTTGTCTAGCTCTTCCGATAAGTCATTAATGTCGGTGCCGCCGTAGCCGTAGATTTCTTTCAGTCTTGGCGAGAGTATCTCTACCCCGGTTTGCGGGTACCAATCCCAGACCCCGTCGCCTGAAACTTCCAGCGCCATTTTCCATAGCTCTTCATTTTGCTTGTACTGTTCTTCGCTTTTCTTTTGCTGAGAAATATCCTGCACAAAAGCGTACACACCGCGTACGCCATCAATATCCATGTCTGGGTAGAGTTCTATCGTCACCCAGCGGTCATTGCCGGTGACGTATTTCATATACGTTTCAAAAGAGACAAATTCACCGGTGAGCGCGCGACTAAGATGAGGGAGTGATTTTTCAAATGCCTGCTCACCGACGACGACCGACACCTTCAGACCAATCACTTCGGTTTTATCGTAGCCAAACCATCGCTCATAAGTTTTATTGGCGAACTGGTAGCGATACTCTTTGTCGATATATGAGATACAGACAGGCAAGGCGTCAATCAGATTCATCAGATCATGATTCGAATTTTGAAAGCGTTGATTGACCTGTTTGGTAGTACTGATGTCTTCCACCATGCCGCGTACCGTACTGGCATGTTTGATCGCAGCGGCGTTGCTAAGTTGTTTGTCTGTATTTAGAATGCCGCGCTGTTGTAACCACTGAATTTCGCCTTTGGCGCTGGTCAGTTGGTATTCGATTTCGAACGGCGTGCCGTGGCGCACGGTGTTGTGCAAGGCATCTTGCAATTGCTGCCAGATATCGCTGGGATAGAAACTTTTAGCCTCAGCCTTGGAGAGCCGTGCTTTGCCGGGATCGCGGCCCATGATCGCGCACATCTGCGGTGACCAGACGAATTCTTCCGCTTCTTCATTCCAAGTCCATGTACCGACATTTTTCAATTGTGGCGCCTTATTGGTTGCTGTCCGGTCGTGCTCATTGGTGTTTCGCCATCATGCTTCAGTACGCTCAAGGGTCGCGGTCTGATCTTGCCGCATAAATATTAACGCGTCGCTTGGTAAATAGACATACTTTTTCAACTCAAACGATTTGTTGTTGCAGTTTGCCAAAACTAGCAGAGATAGTTGGGATGCCCGCCTCAGCTTGAATCTTGCTTTGGCTTGGGCGATGTTTATTCAAAACTATCTAACTTGTTGCAGCTTATTTGATCTGGTCCAAACTGACTAATGCGTTCCGTCATTGCTCGTTTTAATATCCGCTGAAAAAAGAAAACTGCTTTCTATGAGGTTATATATCGCATCAAACAAAGCGCGTTGTTTGCAATTTAGCGTCTATTTCTCAGGCTGAACTGTACCGGCAAGAAATACATACTCCTATGCAGTATTATTTGTTGTCCATATAAAGTATGGACAATCAGCCAATTTAGTGAAAAATGGTGGGGAGTATATGATTTCCTGCATCTTTAGACAGGATTTGGATGATCAGGCTCCGCCTGCAAAACCGTTTTGACGCCATGCCTCATACACCACGATGGCGACCGTGTTGGACAGATTGAGACTACGGTTGTCGGGGCGCATCGGTAGCCGTATTCTTTGCTCGCTCGGGAAGGAGGCGCGTAGCTCGGGCGCTAATCCGCGTGTCTCTGCGCCAAATACAAAATAATCACCTGGCTGAAACTGTACGGAGGCAAAGGTGGAGGAGCCATGCGTCGTCATCGCAAACATACGCGTCAGATCGGGTTGCTCTTGCTCTAAAAACGCGGCGTAGTTTTTATGTACTTTCATCGTGGCGTAGTCGTGATAATCCAGACCAGCCCGCTTCATCTTGCTGTCATCCAGCGGAAAGCCGAGAGGTTCAATCAAGTGCAACTGCACACCTGTATTGGCGCATAGACGGATAATATTGCCGGTATTCGGCGGGATTTCGGGTTCGACCAGAACGACGTGGAACAAGGTGATTTCCTTTCAGCAGCGCTTTTTGTGCCGCTATAAATATGTTAGTTTTGTTAGTGTATTAGTGGGGCAGGGTTCGGGCAAAAACATAATTGCTGATTCTACGTACGCCAAAACGTTTTAACACAGTAGCGATTTCATGCAGCGTGGTGCCGGTGGTCATGACGTCATCGACGATGCCGATATGCTTACCGTAAATTTGTTCGATCAATAGCTCGTTCGGGATGAAGGCGTTACGGACGTTTTTTTGTCTCTCATCAGGGTGCAGGCTACTTTGTTGGGCAGTGTTGCGGGTGCGTTCCAGCAAGTCGGGTAAAAATGGAATGCCAAGCTGACGAGATAAAGGTTTGCCAATTTCAACTGCCTGATTAAAGCCACGCTCAATCAATCTTTGCTGGCCTAGCGGCACCGCTGCCAGCAGATCAGGTAAATCGCCTTTAGCATCTTGAACAATCGCGTCGCGTAGCAAGTCGGATAATAGCGGCGCTAACATGAGCTGGTGTGCAAATTTGAGCGCCAGGGCTAATTGATCTACGGGCGCTACGTAATTGCAGGCGACGACAGTGTGATCAAAGCTGGGTGGGTTTGCGATGCATTCGCCGCAGCGCACTGCACCAGACGGTGTTTTTTCGATTGCAGCCGTCTGCGTGCTTTGCTCTATTTGATCTGATGATGTCGGTAGCGGTGTTAATAATGATGTTAGTAGCGGCAGCGCGCATTGGCTGCAACGCGATACGCTTGCAGTGAAAAAATCCTCATAACAATCGGTACAGATCAATTCAGATTTTCTTGCAGACTTGTTTGACAGATGCAGGCCGCATAACGCGCACGAGGACGGCAAAAACTGGACAGTTTTTGCGAGCTGTGTGCTGATGGTGGTCGCTATTTTGGCGAAATGCATAGATGGCATGCGGCGAATTGAATGACAAGCGTGTAAACTCTGCGCATTATCGCACCCCCTCACACTGATTGCCATGCTCAGCGCCCCCATTGATTTAAGTCGTGTTCGTCGTTTGTTTGCCGATCCCAAAAAACTGGCGGGATCAGAATTTTTGCGTCGCGAAATCGCTAGCCGTATGCGGGAAAAATTAGAGCTGGTAAAAATACAGCCAGAACGTCTTTTGGATGCTGGTTGTGGTGAGGCAATCGATCTGATTCATATGCAGAGTTTGTTTCCGCAAGCGCATTTATTGGGGATTGACGCATCGCTGCCGATGTTAAAGGCGGCGGCTGACAAACAAGTTGCAGCACAGAGTGCGGTTAGTCGCCTGTTTGCCAATTTGTTGCCTGCGGGTTTGCGCTCAAGTTCCCGTGCGAGCTTGCTCTGCGCCGATTTTGCCCGTTTGCCGGTAGCGGCGAATACCGTCGATCTGGTCTGGTCGAATCTTGCTCTGCATTGGCATCCGCAACCCGATTTGGTCTTTGCTGAATGGCGACGGGTGTTGCGTACCGAAGGTTTATTGATGTTTTCTTGTTTTGGGCCAGATAGTCTGATCGAATTGCGTCAGGCCTTTGCAAAAATTGACGGATTGCCGCATACCTTGCCTTTTGTCGACATGCATGATTTTGGCGATATGCTGGTGAATGCTGGTTTTTCTACACCAGTGATGGATATGGAAAAAATCACTCTGACTTACAGCGATGTCGAAAAACTGTTTGCCGATGTGCGCGCCTTGGGCGGCAATCCTCTTCTTACACGGCGCCAGGGCTTGTTGGGCAAACATGATTATCGTCGTCTGTGCGACGCATTACTGCAGATGCGCGGTGCCGATGGCAGAATTCCGCTGACATTTGAGGTGGTATATGGCCATGCATTCCGGCCAATACCCAAAAAATTAGCATCAGGAGAATCCATCATTCGATTGGATTTTCCCAAAAAGTAATTTGGTGTAGCGAAAATATTTTATAAATTTACCGAAAATAGCAAATTTTAAGTGTCGTAATCTAGGCTCAATTTGCGCTTAATATTGGCGATTTGAACCGCATTCCGCTTGATATACCGCGGCTTTACGCCTTATACTCTCGCAGTTGTGGAAGTTGCCATCATGCATTGACGATCATTGTTGAGTTAGAACACTAAGATATAACTTGAAGATGTAGTAAGAGTTCAATAGGGATTCAGTAAGCGCGTGTTGCAAATTAGGCACTTCTGTTAAAAGCATTCTAATGGGTTTTTTGGGGAAATCATGAAATACGCGAAGCGATTACCGTCGTTAATGCTTGGTGCCTCGCTCCTGGCGGCAGGTATGCCATCATGGGCAGTGGTGGATAGTCAGGGCGGTCCTGCAGTGATGCAGTTGAACTTGCAGACACCAGTGACGCAGATAGCATCACAAATTTATTCACTGCATAATTTGATGCTCGTGATTTGCCTGGTTATTTTTGTGGCTGTTTTCGGCGTGATGTTTTACTCGATTTTTAAACATCGTAAATCAGCAGGTCATAAAGCGGCGACTTTCCACGAAAGTACCACCGTCGAAATTCTCTGGACTATCGTTCCATTCGTTATTGTGATCGCTATGGCTTTGCCAGCGACTAGAACAGTAGTAGCAATGAAAGATACGTCCAACGCAGATATCACGATCAAAGCAACTGGCATGCAATGGAAGTGGGGTTACGACTATCTCAAAGGCGACGGCGAAGGGATTTCTTTCTTGTCCACGCTGGCAACTCCAAGATCCCAGGTCGGTTCTCCTGGCGTCGCTCCCTCTGAAGCACGTGGTGACAACTACTTGTTAGAAGTCGATAACGAAGTGGTCGTGCCGGTCAATAAAAAAGTTCGCCTGATTACGACTGCGAACGACGTCATTCATTCCTGGACTATCCCTGCATTTGGCGTAAAACAAGATGCGATTCCTGGTTATGTTCGTGATACCTGGTTTAAAGCAGAAAAGACCGGTACTTACCGCGGTCAGTGCGTAGAACTGTGCGGTAAAGAACACGCGTTCATGCCTATCGTCGTCAAAGTCGTCTCTGATGCAGACTATAAAGTCTGGGTGGATGGTAAGAAAAAAGAAATGGCTGCAAAAGCAGACGACCCAAGCAAAGTCTGGACAGTGGATGAGTCCAAAGCGCGTGGTGAAAAGATTTATGCTGCCAATTGCGTAGCTTGCCACCAGGCTAATGGTAAAGGCGTACCAGGCGCATTTCCCGCCTTGGATGGTTCTGCCGTTGTGAATGGCCCTCGCGCCGGACAAATTGATATTTTGCTCAACGGTAAAAATAACAAAATGCCTGCATGGAAATCAGTTTTGTCAGATACAGAAATTGCTGCTGTAATTACTTACACGCGTAATAGCTGGTCGAATAAAGCCGCCGAAAATATCGTTCAGCCAGCAGAAGTGCTCGCTGCTCGTAAGTAATAGCATAGTAAGAACAGGAGAAACTGATGAGCTCTACTACAGTCGCGCACGCTCACGACCACGCACATGACGATCACGCTCATGACCATCCACATGGCTGGCGTCGTTACTTATTTGCGACCAATCATAAAGATATCGGTAATTTGTATCTGTGGTTCGCATTCACGATGTTGTTGTCTGGCGGTGTCTTAGCACTGATTATCCGTAGCGAATTATTTCAGCCTGGTCTGCAATTAGTTCAGCCGGAATTTTTTAACCAACTGACGACTATGCATGGTCTGATCATGGTGTTCGGTGCGATTATGCCGGCTTTCGTTGGCTTCGCTAACTGGATGATTCCGCTGCAAATCGGCGCGTCTGATATGGCGTTTGCCCGTATGAATAATTTCTCATTCTGGTTGATGCCTCCTGCTGCATTGTTACTACTAGGCTCGTTTTGGGTTCCAGGTGGTGCAACTGCTGCCGGCTGGACATTATATGCACCGCTGTCCACGCAAATGGGACCTGGTATGGATATGGCGATTTTCGCTATTCATATCATGGGTGCTTCTTCGATTATGGGTTCGATTAACATCATCACGACAATTCTGAACATGCGCGCTCCTGGCATGACTTTGATGAAGATGCCGATGTTTTGCTGGACCTGGTTGATTACAGCTTATTTGCTGATCGCTGTAATGCCTGTACTGGCTGGTGCGATTACGATGACACTGACTGATCGTCATTTCGGTACGTCGTTCTTTAACGCTGCCGGTGGCGGTGATCCTGTGATGTACCAACACATTTTCTGGTTCTTCGGACATCCAGAGGTGTACATCATGATTCTGCCTGCGTTTGGTATCGTCTCGCAAATTGTTCCCGCCTTTGCCCGTAAGCCTTTGTTTGGTTATGCCTCCATGGTCTATGCAACATCGTCCATCGCGATTTTGTCTTTCATCGTTTGGGCGCATCACATGTTCACAACAGGTATGCCAGTAACAGCGCAGCTGTTCTTCATGTATGCCACGATGCTGATCTCGGTTCCTACAGGCGTGAAGGTATTTAACTGGATTGCGACAATGTGGAGAGGCTCTATGACTTTTGAGACGCCAATGCTGTTCGCAATCGGATTTATCTTTGTATTTACTATGGGTGGTTTTACTGGTTTGATTCTGGCCGTAACGCCAATTGATATCCAGTTACAAGACACCTATTATGTGGTCGCTCATTTCCACTACGTATTAGTTGCTGGCTCTCTGTTTGCCTTATTTGCTGGATACTACTACTGGAGTCCGAAATGGACTGGTTTTATGTACAACGAATTACGTGGCAAGATCCATTTCTGGGGTTCGCTGATTTGGTTTAACGTCACCTTCTTCCCTATGCATTTCTTAGGGCTGGCAGGTATGCCGCGCCGTTACGCAGACTATCCTGCTCAATTTACTGATTTCAACCAAGTTGCCACAGTTGGTGCGTTTGGATTTGGTTTGATGCAAGTTTATTTCCTGTTTGCGGTCGTTATACCTTCCATCAAAGGTGGTAAGCCAGCGTTGGCAAAACCTTGGGATGGCGCAGAAGGTCTGGAATGGACAGTTCCAAGTCCAGCTCCTTTCCACACGTTTGAAGAACCACCAACCGTAAAATAAATTGGAGTAGAGCGTGTTCATCGCGCTCTTAAAAATAATGAGTAATAACAAGAAGGCCAATAACACTAGAACAGGGTTGATTCTGTTCACTGTTGCCTTAGTATTTTTTGTTGGTGTTATCGTTAAACAATCGTTTTTCCGCTAAGGCTAGCTAATGTCGGATGAGATAAAGCCAGACAAGTTTGGTCGCAAGCAACTGAACGCCAATATGCTGGGTAAGTTATTGGTGATCGCGGCATTGATGTTTGGCTTTGGTTACGCGTTAGTACCTATTTACAAACAAATTTGTGAATTGACTGGCGTAAATATCCTCACTCCGAAAGATATTTCTGTAAAGGAAATTTCTAATTCGCAGATAGATCGTTCGCGTGAAGTGATTGTTGAGTTTGATGCAAATACCCAGGGGCCGTGGCGTTTTCGTCCTACCGTGTCTAGCATGAAAGTGCATCCGGGTGAAATGACGCAAGTCCTGTATGAAGTCGTAAATAAGCAGTCATACAAGATGGACGCACAGGCAATTCCCAGTTATGCGCCACAACAAGCGGCTGCCTACTTTAAAAAAATGGAATGCTTTTGTTTTAAGCAGCAAACATTAGAGGCAAACGAGGCAAGACAAATGCCTGTAGTGTTTTATATCGACCCTGAATTGCCTAAAGAAGTGAAGACAATAACCTTGTCGTACACATTTTTTGAGGTTGGTGGCAAACCAAAAACTGCAGCAGTCGATGCAGTACCTAAGGGTTAATCAAGGCTGATTATGGGTGAGCTAAAGCAGGCAAGTAAGCGTAAAGCTTCATTTTTTGTAACGATGAAGGCAGTATTCTGGTCATTTCTAGGAATACGCAAAAAATCTGATTATGAACAGGATGCAGCGCAACTAAATCCTGTTCACGTAATACTCGCTGGCATACTCGGAGCGATTATCTTCATAACGATACTGGTGTTAATAGTTAAAAGTGTCGTAGCAAAATAAAGTAAGAAATTAAGTCTAAAAATTGTATCGGGAGATGGAAATGAGTTCTCAACACGCTAACGCACCATATTACTTTGTGCCGGGTCCGTCCAAATGGCCAGTTCTTGGCGGCACGTCTTTATTGTTGACCATGTTGGGCGCTTCAGCATGGGTTAATGGTGTGACATGGGGTGCGTATTTAAATTTTGCAGGTATTTTTCTTACGTTGGTTGTTCTGTACAACTGGTTCGGTGATGCAATTGCTGAGTCGGAAGGCGGGAAATACAGCGCTCGTATCGATGTTTCTTTCCGTTGGAGCATGAGCTGGTTTATTTTTTCCGAGGTGATGTTTTTCGGCGCATTCTTTGGTGCACTATTCTATGCTCGTAGCATCTCTATGCCTTGGTTAGCAGATCTCGATCATAAAGTCTTATGGCCAGATTTTGCAGCACACTGGGGTAACACAGGTCCGGCAGGAACCATTGAAGCGTTTAAAACAATGACGCCGTTTCCTATTCCAACTATTAATACAGCTTTGCTCTTGACGTCGGGTGTAACACTGACTCTCTCGCACCATGCTCTGCGTGCAGGACACAGAACGCAAACTGCGATCTGGTTGTTTGCTACGATTTTGTTGGGCGCAGTTTTTATGGGATGCCAGGCTTACGAATATATCGAGGCTTACCATGATCTGAATTTGAAACTGACTTCAGGTATCTACGGTTCGACTTTCTTCTTGCTAACTGGATTTCATGGCTTCCATGTAACGATGGGTGCGATTATGTTATCGGTAGTTTTGTACCGCGTGTTGAAAGGTCATTTCACGCCTGAGCAGCATTTCGCTTTTGAAGGCGCTGCATGGTACTGGCATTTTGTCGACGTAGTCTGGCTCGGCTTGTATGTTGTAGTTTACTGGTTGTAGTCCTTATTTCACATTAACAAAAAGCCGCACAATGTGCGGCTTTTTGTTAATGTCTCATCTGTTGATGAGTCTCAATCCATAAGGCTAGCGGATGCCTGTAGGTTGTATCAGTCCAAAATGATTAGCGAGTAATATCAATAAAAACAAGCTGATCGAAAATCCAACTCTGAATGCCAGAGCTTTTACCGTACGGTTACTTTTTCCCTTATCTTTCATCAAAAAAACTAATGCTGAACCCATGCTAAAGATAATCAGGAAAAAAGCGATTGCGACTAGAATTTTCATATTGTCCTGCCAATTAACCAAACCCTCATTGTAATGCTTAATTTTAATGCGCTATTTGAAAGATGAACAAGTTTAGATTTCGCTTGATTCCCTTGGTTGTCACAATCGCTCTGGTTATACTTGGAGTGAGCTTGGGGCAATGGCAAAGCAGAAGAGCGTTGGAAAAAGAATTGATAGCACAGGCCCTAGAACAACGTGGGCAGATGCCTCCGTTGGTGCTTGGTACATTTGAACCAAGACTTCCAGAATCAAGCTATAGACGTGTCAGCTTAACGGGTCAGTTTGAAGCGGAGTGGCCAGTTTATTTGGATAATCGTCCTCTACACGGTGTCGCAGGATTCTATGTCGTGATGCCATTTAAAATACAGGGCACAGACAAATATGTTCTTATAGGGAGAGGATGGCAACCTCGTGATGCAAATGAACGTACCCGTATGAAGCCATTAATCACCCCAAATCAGCCGATCACCATTGAGGGCGTTTTGCTGGAAAATTTTGGACATGTCATGCAGCTAGGACAGATGGGCGGTTTGAAGCCGGGTGCTATTATTCAAAACCTGAACCCTGGAGATTTAGCTAAAAAAACTGGATGGAAAGTACAGGAGTTTGTCGTAGAACAAACTTCATTATCAGATGACGGTTTGCAACGTGATTGGCCTTTACCATCGTCTGGTTCGGATAAGCATAGAGCATATGAATTTCAATGGTACGCACTGTCCTTAATGGCAGTAATTTTTTTTGTAGTAACAGGATATCGTCGTGGAAAAAATAAATAATCAACATGCAGGTCGCTGGAAACTTTTTTTGGTCTTAGCTGTTTGTGCTGCACCAATGCTACTGTCGTATTTGTTTTATTTTGTGATCAAACCAGAAGGTCGGACTAATTACGGCGCAATTCTCGATCCTCGTCTTTATCCTATTCCAAAGTTGGATAGCGTCTTGCTGGGCGGTGAATCAAAGGAATTGAGTGCTTACAAAGGTAAGTGGTTAATGCTGCAAATTGATAGTGGCTCTTGTGCTACTGCATGCCAAAAAAAGATGTACGACATGCGTCAGCTGCGTCTGGCGCAAGGCAAAGAAATGGATAGGATGGAAAGAGTTTGGTTGATTACGGATGATCAACCGATTGATACTGTGTTGATCCGCGAATATGATGGAACGCACATGCTGAAAGTATCTGCAGACAAGTTAAAAAAATGGCTGCCTGTCGATGCAAATACACAAATTAGCGATCATATTTATATGATTGACCCTCTGGGTAATCTGATGATGCGCTTTCCTAAAGATGCTGATCCCAATAAGATAAAAAAAGACATCAGTAAATTATTGCGCGCTTCTGCCATCGGTTAGATCAGATTATGTGGATACAATTACTCATCACTGGCTTACTCATAGCGGTTTTGCCATTAAGTCTGGTTTGGGTGTCAGCCGATCAAAATAAATATCGCAAGTTAATTGCTGTTACTTTATTTCTGACTTTTGATCTGATTATGTTTGGGGCGTTTACCAGACTCACTGATTCTGGCTTGGGTTGTCCTGATTGGCCGGGTTGTTATGGCGAGGCTAACCCATTTCAGTCGCATAGTGCAATTCAGGCTGCCCAAACGGCAATGCCGCATGGCCCTGTAACGGTCACTAAAGCCTGGATCGAGATGATTCATCGCTACCTTGCGATGAGTGTGGGTGTCCTGATTTTGGCTCAGATGATTATCGCCTGGTGGCATCGTAAAAGTACAAAAAACTCGGTCTTTTTGCCTACGGTTTTATTACTGCTGGTTTGCGTGCAAGGTGCGTTTGGCGCCTGGACGGTGACACTTAAATTGCAGCCCATTATCGTGACCACACATTTGTTGTTGGCAATGGGCTTGCTCGCTATGCTGGCATACTTGCATGCACAACAAAGTCATGCCTTGCAAGCTGTATCGAGGGAGAGCAATGCCAGCGTGATTAATGCAAGTATGAGCCCAATCATATTGCCAGCAACTGTTGCATTGATTTTCGTTGTGATGCAAATTGCTTTGGGAGGATGGGTTAGTACTAACTACGCTGCACTAGCCTGTCAAGATTACCCTTCGTGTAATGGACAGATAATACCTGATATGGATTTTAACCACGGATTCTCTCTGTGGCGCAAATTAGGTCAAACCATGGCAGGTGATTATTTACCGTTTCAGGCACTGGTTGCTGTACATTGGGTGCATAGGAATTTTGCTCTGCTGGTCATTGCGGTCGTTGCTTGGGTTGGATATAAAGCCAGTAAAACCAAGGGCTTGTCGTCCTTGGGCAAAAAGATATTGCTGGTGATTACCATACAATTTTTGAGTGGTGTATCTACAGTCTACTTTTCCTGGCCGCTTTTTATTGCGGTTTTGCATAACGGTGGAGCTGCGCTGCTGTTGCTATTGCTGACCATGTTAAACTACCGCGCCAGGCATTTGAAAAACGTCTAAGTTATATGTGCCTGAAATCGGCCTGACATCGTGTATGTCCCCTCTCTTTAGTTCAATATGACGTCACTTAGTATTCCCTCTAACCGATACGCCCAGTACTGGGCTTTGACCAAGCCTCGTGTGACGCAATTGGCCGTTTTTTGTGCGGTGATTGGTATGTTTTTGGCGACGCCTGATCTGCCTGACTGGCGCTTGGTGGTCGCTGCTACGATCGGTATCTGGTTGTTGGCTGGTGCTGCATTCGCCATTAATTGTCTGGTTGAACGTGAGATAGATTCTCGCATGGCGCGTACCGCTCGCCGCGCATCGGCACAGGGTGAAATCGGGCCGATGCAGATTTTGATTTTTTCTGGCGTGATTGGCGGTCTTGGTATGTGGGTTTTGTACGCGCTGGTAAATCCGCTGACGATGTGGCTCACCTTCATCACCTTTGTCGGTTATGCCGTGATTTATACGATTATTCTGAAGCCAGCCACGCCACAAAACATCGTGATTGGCGGATTATCCGGTGCGATGCCGCCGGCGCTAGGCTGGGCCGCGATTGCTAACGATGTTCCTATGCAGGCATGGCTGCTGGTATTGATTATCTTTGTCTGGACGCCACCACATTTCTGGGCTTTGGCGATGTACCGTCGCGATGATTACGCCAAATCAGGTTTGCCGATGTTGCCGATTACGCATGGTTTAGAATTTACTCGTTTCCATATCTGGCTTTATACGATTGCTTTATTCGCTACCACGATGTTGCCTTACGCGGTGCATATGAGTGGTCTTATCTATCTTGCCAGCGCAGTGATTTTGGGTGCCATTTTCTTATGGTACGCATGGCGTATTTATCGTCACTATGACGATGCCTTAGCACGTAAAACTTTTACCTTTTCGATTGTATATTTATCGCTGCTATTTGCAGCCTTATTGGTCGATCACTACATAAAATTATGACTACTATGCTGCGTTTAATCGGAATTATATTGGTGTTGTGTTTGTCTGCTTGCGATAAACCAGCACCCCAATTTATGAACACTGATCTGACGGGATTAGACTACGCCAAAGATTTTGCGCTAACAGATCACAATGGCAAAGCCCGCACCTTGGCCGACTTTAAAGGTAAAGCAGTAGCAATATTTTTTGGTTATACCCAGTGCCCCGATGTTTGTCCTACGACAATGGCAGAGATGGCTACGGTCATGAAGCAGCTTGGAAGTTCGTCCGATAAGGTTCAGGTCTTGTTTGTTACTATCGACCCTGAACGTGACACGCAAGCCTTGCTTGCCGCTTATGTTCCTAACTTTGATTCCCGGTTTTTAGGTTTGTATGGCGATGCTGCTGCGACTGCCAAAGTAGCAAAAGAATTTAAAGTGTTCTATCAAAAAGCACCAGGTTCGACGCCAAGTTCTTACACCATGGATCACACTGCTGGTACGTATGTGTTTGACCCTGAGGGACGGATTCGTTTATTTGTACGTAACGGGCAAAGCACCGATGCTATTGTTCATGATTTGAAAATATTACTTCAATAGGACTTACGCAAAACTGCCCTAGCTGCGTAAGTCCTGTTAATAAAAAAGGCGCTCAGTTCAGAACTGAGCGCCTTTTTTTCTATGCCTTCTGTGCCGTTAGCTAGTTAAGCAAAGCTCGCTAAAGCGCCTTTCATTTTCTTCAATGCTGCACTTTCAATCTGGCGAATACGTTCTGCTGATACGCCGTATTCGCTAGCCAATTCATGCAAAGTTGCGCCTGAGCCGTCATCGTTTTTTAACCAACGAGATTCAACGATATGGCGTGAACGTGCATCTAGTTTGGATAATGCTGTTTCCAAGCCTTCGCTTTGCAGACGATCCCGCTGACGTGACTCTAGTACACGAGTCGGCTCTTCAGATTCTGTTTTCAGGTAGGCGATAGGCGCAAATTTATCATCTTCGTCATCGGTTGGCGCATCTAAAGCAATGTCGCGACCTGACAGGCGCATTTCCATCTCGATGACTTCTTCACGCTTCACGTCCAGAATTTTTGCCAGAGCGTCTACCTGTTTTGGCGACATCGAATCCAAACCCTCTTTATGGCTGCGCAGATTAAAAAACAGTTTGCGCTGTGCTTTAGTCGTCGCTACTTTGACTAAGCGCCAGTTTTTCAGGATGTATTCATGCATTTCTGCCTTGATCCAATGCATCGCGTACGACACCAGACGGACACCTTGATCTGGATCGAAGCGTTTAACGGCTTTCATCAAGCCGATATTGCCTTCCTGGATTAAGTCTGCATGTGGTAAACCATAACCTAAGTAGCCGCGAGCGATGGACACTACCAGACGCAAGTGCGACATAACCAGTTGCTGGGCAGCACTCAGGTCATTATTTTGTGTGAGACGTTTGGCGAGATCAATTTCTTGCTCATGCGTCAGCATAGGCAGACGGTTGACTGCCGAGATATAGGCGTCGATATTGCCCAGCGTGCCAGTAAAACCGAGTGCAAGCGCTGTGCTATCCGAAGTTGGCATCACAGATGTCGATGATTGATTCATTCTTCCTCCTTATTGCCGTCTATTTAGCGTGACTTTTGGGCTAAATCAGACATTTCAAGCCCTTATATTAGCACTCTCTTGGATTGAGTGCTAATACTCCAAATTTATATGCTTAAGCTAATTGATCGCTATTGAGTTTTGATTGCTTGTACGAAATAGCTATATTAATTTAGAGCAGGGAAACTTAGAAAAGTTGCAGCAGTTTTGCTTAAGTCTTGTTGAATTAAGGTTTAGCTAGCGCGTGCGAGTTGTCGGCGTACCGATAGAAAAGCACCAAATAGCCCGAGCACCACACTAGTCGCTAACAAGGCGAGGCTAGCCAACAATCCTAGCGGCACCAGGTGGAATTCCGATGCATAGAGTTTGGCGAATTCTGCAATTGCCTGATTCAGCGGACGCAGAGACACCGCAATCAGTGCCAATGCGGCGCAGCCAGCGAGCAATCCCAGTAGCGCGCCTGTGTAGTAATAGGGCCGGTGAATAAAGCTATTGGTCGCGCCAAGCAGACGGGCTATTGCAATTTCAGCCTGATGGGAGATCACTTGCAGACGCGTAGCGTTAAAAATCACCACGATCACCACCACGCTCAATGTAACCGCCAAAAATAGTAAGGATAATTGTAAAACTTGCACTAAAGCTGCCAGCCGTTTTACCCAAGCTGAATCAACTTGAACCACATCAACTCCTGGCAGACTTTTTAACTGCACTGTCAGAAACTCTACCCGGTTGGCATCTGAGTTGGATAGTGATAACACATAGGCGTCTGGTAGAGGATTTCCGCCCAGAGTCGATAAG
This sequence comes from Undibacterium sp. RTI2.2, assembly GCF_035018705.1. Taxonomy (NCBI): domain Bacteria; kingdom Pseudomonadati; phylum Pseudomonadota; class Betaproteobacteria; order Burkholderiales; family Oxalobacteraceae; genus Undibacterium; species Undibacterium sp. RTI2.2. Next base: position 28,486 of record NZ_JASJXN010000033.1, read on the forward strand.
ACCTCTGCCAGGCTGGAGGTTTCTTCCATTGCCGCTAATGCTTTGTCCTTGGTCACAAAAGTGAGTTTGGCACTGACATTGGCATCTTTCAGTAGTTTTTTGATTGGCAAAGCTAATGCTATCGCGTCGGCGCGTGGTGTGTCTGGTGTCAAAAATACACTGATCTCTGGCTCAATCGAGAGCTGGGTTGAAATCGGGCGAATATTTTCGATCAGCGTTAATCCGGCAATCGGCAACGCCAAGGCAATCGCGACCACTAGAACGTTAAATAAGAAATTGCCAGGGCTGGCGCGTAGATGAGCCAACGCACTTTTTAAGCCAAACAAATGCTGACGAAACCAGACGGTCATATAATTTTTTCCTGTTGCTTCAGACTTGAGGTGTTTCTTGAGATTGGATCAATTTATGCCGCCATATAGGATGATTGCCAGGAGTCGCACAGTTGCCCATGATTTAAATAAATCACGCGGCTGGCCTGATCTAAAAACTGTTCATCATGGCTAGAGATAATACAAGTCACGCCGGCACTCTGGAAGGCTTTGAGCGCGTTGATGACTTTGTTTGCATTCTCTCTGTCCAGAAAAGCGGTAGGTTCATCTGCCAGAATGATTTGCGGGCGATTGACAATCGCACGGGCGATAGCAACCCGTTGTTGCTCGCCGCCTGACAAGGCCAGGGGCATAGCATCCGCTTTATCCGCCAAGCCTACTTTTTCTAGCGCAGTGCGGGCACGGGTTTCTGCCTCGCTGGCAGAAGCGCTGACGACGATCAGCGGCAACATGACATTTGCCAGCACGCTACGGTCTAACAGCAAGCCTTTGTCCTGCAAAATCAGACCCAGTTTGCGGCGTAGATAAGGAATGCTGCCTGACTTTAACTTGCCAATGTCTTGTCCATTCACGCTAACGGTGCCGCTGCTAGGGCGCTCAATACCCGCAATCATTTTTAATAAAGTTGATTTGCCAGCGCCTGAAGGGCCAGCCAAAAAAATCAATTCACCGGGTTTGATGGTGAGCGATATATTGCGCAAAGCGACGGCGTCGCGTGAATATTCTTTAGAAACTTGCTGAAACTCTATCATCGGCAACATCCTTGATCTGGCTAAATAAATCAATGCAAATCAATGCAAATTGGTGAAATTAATTGAGCAGAGCATCCACAAATTCCTGAGCATTAAACGGTTGCAAGTCTTCAATCTGTTCGCCCACGCCGATGAAATAAACCGGTACCGGACGGGTTTTGGCAATCGCTGCTAATACGCCACCTTTGGCGGTACCATCGAGCTTGGTAATCACTAAGCCTGTCAGTGTGAGTGCATCATCAAATGCTTTTACCTGAGTTAAGGCATTTTGCCCGGTATTGCCGTCAATGATCAATAAGACTTCTTGCGGTGCGCCATCCATGCCTTTGCCGATGACGCGCTTGATTTTTTTCAGCTCTTCCATCAAGTGCAACTGGGTCGGCAAACGACCTGCTGTATCCACCATCACAACGTCTATCCCTTTGGCACGGGCGGATGCGACTGCATCGAAGGCGACGGCCGCCGGGTCGCCAGATTCTTGCGAAATCACAGTGACGTTGTTGCGTTCGCCCCAAATCGTCAGTTGCTCACGTGCCGCTGCACGGAAGGTGTCACCCGCTGCGAGTAATACGGACTGTTGATTTTTCTGCAGATGTTTTGCCAGTTTGCCGATCGTAGTCGTTTTACCCGCGCCGTTGACGCCGCTAATCATCATCACCAAGGGTTGATGACGACCTAGCTCTAAAGGTTTTTGCAGTGGTGTCAGCAAGTCTAAAAGCAAGGTCTTGAGGGCGAGTCTGACTTGCTCGGCCTCGGTTAATTTTTCTTCCTTGACCTTTTTCTTCAAACCATCCAACAAAAATTGCGTTGCTTCTACGCCGGCGTCGGAGGTCAGTAGTGCGGTTTCTAACTCTTCATATAAGTCATCGTCGATCTTTGCGCCAACAAATAGTGTGGTCAGGTTGGACGATGTTTTCGACAGTCCTGCTTTTAAACGGCTGATCCAGGAGCGTTTTTCAGCGACAGCTTCTGTGGCTTGATCGCTGCTGGCCAAAGATTCTGGCACAGTTGATGACGCGATTGATGACGCGATTGATGAGGCTGCTTCCGCGCTGGGTAGCGCTACTGTGGTTGGCAGCGAAGCAGGTTCTTCTTTGGGTTTTTTCTTGAAAAAGCTAAACATCGAGGTTTTAATAGGGCAGAAGACGAACAGGTTAGAATGCAGCCATTCTAACAGAGCCCTATTGCCAGATTGACGAGCCTTGTGTTGTGCGGCGCTAATTTGTTGTCGATTAGCTGGTCTTGGGCAATTTTGTGCGAGTTGTGCTTAGCTTGTCTTATTTAGTTAAGCCTTAGCGCTAAATAAGCTTAGTTTTTTGGTGTCGTAACGCTCTTCGCGGTGCGTCATATGGCTTGCATTTCATTAGTAGAATAAATACTCATCGCTAGTATATTTAAGTTGTCCATATAATTACTGGACAATAGAGCTATTTCTCATAAAAAAATGGGGAGTATATTGATTTTCCTAGTATTTTTATATTTAGCATTTTTGTGTAGGTTTTGTAATTCATGAATAAAATTGATTTCTTTTTCAAGCAGCTTAAAGCTGCGCAACCTGACTCTCGTGCATGAAAGCTAAACCTAAAAAACCGACCACGCCCGCTGGTCCCAAGCGCGTTCCGCATCAGGTACGTATTATTGGCGGCCAGTGGAAGCGGACTTTGTTACCCGTGATTGATGCCGAAGGTTTGCGCCCGACTCCTGATCGTGTCAGAGAAACTATTTTCAATTGGCTGGGACATTTGCTAGACGGCAGATGGCCAACCGTGCGCTGTCTTGATTTGTTTGCTGGCAGCGGCGCGCTGGGTTTTGAAGCCGCCAGTCGCGGTGCAGTAGCGGTCACGATGGTGGAATACCACACGCCCGCTTTTAAGCAGCTAGAGCAAGTCCAGCAAAAGCTGGGCGCGCAGCAAATTGCCTTAGTTCGTGGCGATGCCTTGACGGTGGTGCAGTCGCTGGTAGCGCGCCAGCAACAATTTGATTTGATTTTTCTCGACCCGCCTTTTGCGCAAGGATTTTTAACCAAGATCGTGCCGCTGTGCGCTAAGTTGTTGGCGGCTGGCGGCTTGTTATATGTCGAAGCAGAAGCGGCCTTGCCAGAAGATCCTGCCGATCCGGCGTATCCAGAATGGTTGATTGATTGGAAACTGATTCGTGCAGATCAGGCAGGGAGTGTGTATTTCCACATACTGCAACGCAACATCTTGACACATGACATGCCCGAAATTCAGGCATAATGCCTTCTCAAATTGGTGCATAGACACAAAATCAGGGAGTAAAGATGGTCACAGCCGTATATCCAGGAACCTTTGATCCGCTCACGCGAGGTCACGAAGATCTGGTGCGTCGCGCCTCCGGTTTGTTTGAGACGCTGGTTGTTGGCGTTGCTGACAGCAAAAACAAAAAGCCTTTTTTCTCGCTGGATGAGCGTCTGCTGATCGCCAACGAAGTGCTGGGGCATTACCCAAATGTCCGGGTGGAAAGCTTTTCTGGCTTACTCAAAGATTTTGTCCGCAAGAACGACGCCCGGGTGATTGTGCGTGGCTTGCGGGCTGTGTCTGATTTTGAATATGAATTTCAAATGGCCGGTATGAATCGCTATTTGTTGCCGGATGTTGAAACCCTGTTTTTGACGCCATCAGACCAATACCAGTTTATCTCCGGCACCATCGTGCGCGAGATCGCTATGCTGGGCGGGGATGTGTCGAAATTTGTATTCCCATCGGTAGATAAATGGCTGCAAACTAAAGTACTTGAGCAGGCGGAAAAAGCGGCACAAATTGAACTGGCAGAATTAGCCGAGTTAGCCAAAAAAACTTCAGTGTAATCGCAAGATGCTGCAAGTCTTTGCAGCAGGAGATAGTAAAAGTATGGCCTTACTGATTACGGACGATTGCATCAATTGTGATGTATGTGAACCTGAATGCCCCAATGATGCAATTTATATGGGGCCGGAGATTTATGAAATCGATCCGAATAAATGTACAGAATGTGTAGGGCATTACAACGAGCCACAATGCCAGCAAGTGTGTCCGGTAAGCTGCATTCCGTTTAATCCCGATTGGCGCGAAACGCCTGAGCAATTGCAAGCCAAGTACGAACGCCTGCAAGCAGGACTTAAGCCTGCATAAGTTTATCTGGCGCGAATTAATCAAGCCAGTGACTGCCTTAACCTAACACTTTGCAACTGGTAAGCACTTCGCAATCATTTACCGCGCGCCCAACATCAATCTGCCCGGCAGACCCGGTTACGACCTTGATTCTTCGCTCTGAATAAAGCCTGATCTGCTGCCTGTAATAAATCACGCGCAACATTCTCAATCTTGCCTTCATTATTGGCGACAGCCAACGTTGACACGCCGATAGAAATCGTCGCCTGACAAGTACCGATGGCACCGGTCAGTGCAAACGTTTTGCCTGCAATACTTTTGCGTATCCGTTCTGCCACAATCAAGCCGTCTTGCGCGCTGGCATTGACTAGCAGAGCGACAAATTCCTCCCCGCCAAAACGCCCCATGGTATCGCTCAGACGCAGTTCTGCCTTGATACGATTACTGACTTCGATCAAGACATCATCGCCCCCCTGGTGGCCGTAACGGTCATTAATTTTTTTAAAGAAATCGATATCCAGATACATGCAGACAATGCTGTATTGCTGACGACGGGCGCGCCCGATTTCTTCCAGCATGCGCTGTTCTACATAGCGGCGGTTGCTGACATTGGTGAGCGGATCGGTTAAGCCTATATGTGTCAGCCGTTCGTTATTGATCACGTTCTCAAGACAGATGGCAATGATGGAGGCCAGATGCTCGATAAAATCGGTCGCCATGGTTGGGCTAAACCGTGCGTCTTCAAAGCTACCTAAATTCAGATAACCTAATAATTTTTGTTGTCGTATTAAGGGCACCACCGCAACGCTTTTGGGTTTGCGCGTACAGGTTGAAAACATCTTGCCGTGTTTCACGGGGTCATAAATTCCTAAGACCGGTTTGAACAATTGCTCGCCATGGATGCGCAAATCTAGCTCGTTTTGCACAAAAAATAAGGAGGGAAATTCTTCAGAAGTGATCTTCAGATCCAGCATGATCTGCTGCAGATTTTTTTGATAGTCCAGCAAGCCTAGCGTGACAATATCCAGTTCTGACATCTTGGCTAGTGCACTAAAAATATTTTCGATCAACTCACGAAAACTACTGGCACCGATCAGCTTTAAATCGAAGCTCTGATGCCGCGACATAATATTTTGGTTACGATGCGCTTGTTCTAACAGGTTTTCTAATTGAGTACGCAAGGCAAAATTCTCTGTACGCAGTTGGGTAAGCACATCGGCAATCACATCGGATTGTCCGGTAGATGACACGACAACTTTCTCCATAATGCCTTTCGTTTGCGCGCAGCTTGGGTCAATATTTTCGGTAATTAGAATGCTATCTGAATATCTAACGCATCACCAACATATAGTGTTTGACCGCAACCTTTTGTCACAATTACGTTCATCCCGAATGTGATCCCGCCATCCAGCAGAGGATTGGCGCGATAGGTTTGCAAAATATCTACCGGATCAGGTCCGGGTTCTCCGGTGGCTTGATCTACGGCGGGGATTGTGCAGCGAGTGCAAGGCTTGACCGGCTTGAGCTGGATTTGGCGCTCATGATTGATGAGGTCCAAACTACTCGCATAGTCCTCTTCAAACGCGGCTATCTCAGCAAGCACGATGTTGGGGCGGAAGCGATCCATAGGAATCGACTCACGACCTTGCAAGAGTAACTTTTGGTTTAGATCATCGAGCGATGCAGTAGACGTCAGCAACAGCGGGAATCCGTCTGAAAACAGCGTGCCGACCTCCTGATCGCCGGTCCATTTTTGGCTGGCTAATCGTCGACCAGCAGGATCAAAGCGTACCAAACGACAAGCGGTGCCCAAGAACTGACTCAACCAAGCCGCGGCGTTGTCGCCACAGTCAAACGCAGCGATCAGATCGTCCCAGATTTGTACTTGCAAAGATACCGCTGGTGCCAGCTCAGCCAGGCTAAGCGCCATTGGCAATGCTGGCATATCAGGCGCAAGCAGTATTAAATGATCGCCCTCTATCGTTGGGCGTATCAATGCCATGCGAGGATGGCTGCGCTGGCTTAAAAATAGCCCCGTCGGATCAACCACCATCCACTCACGATCACGAATCAGGCTTGCGCCGATCTGCTGTGACAAGCCAGACTCGCTGACCGCCGCCGACCGTAAGCGGATACCAGCGCAAGATTTAATCGGGTACAGCGTCAGTTCAGTAATCGTAGGCATGGTGGTTAATACTCACAAGTCAAAATTTATAAGGAGATACATCGTCGGAATAATCAGGTTTTACAGGAATATTTAATATACTCCCCCTCATTTTTATGAAATATGCCGCTTTGTCCAAGTAATGATTGGACGATTAATAATACTATAGGGGGGTATTATTGCTAATAGGTTTTGATCGTGATAAAGGAACGGACAAATTCAATCGCAATGCCTGCTACATGGACAGCCACATAAGCAGCCACATACCCCGCTACTTACCTTGAAACGCTTGCCGGTAAGCCGAGGGCGAGAGATTAAATTCCCTCGCAAAATAGCGTCGCAATAATAGCGCCGAGCCAAAGCCGGTATCCACCGCGATGTCATCAATCGAGCGCTTACTCGATTCTAGCTGACGTTGCGCCTGTGCCAGTCGCTGATTGAGCAGCCATTTACCGACGGTGGTACCAGTTAACTGCTGGAAGTGGCGCGTAAAACTGCGTCGGCTCATCAAGGCTTTTTCTGCCAGCTGATCCAGATGTTGCGGCTCCGCAAGATGCTGCAGCATCCATTCCAGCACTTTAGATAAACGGTCATCGCTGGCTAGGCTAGGCACAGGTTGCTCAATATATTGTGCTTGTCCGCCTTGGCGATGTGGCGCCACCACCAGACGCCGGGCGACATGCGCTGCAATCTCCGCACCATACTGAGAGCGCAGCACATGCAAGCAGCAATCAATCCCCGCCGCCGTACCCGCCGAAGTAATCACATCCCCATGGTCAACATACAAGACATTGGAATCGAGGTGTACTTGTGGAAAACGCTGTAAAAATTCTTTCGCAACTGCCCAATGAGTTGTTGCCATCCTCTGATCAAGCAAGCCCGCTTCCGCCACCACAAACGCACCCAGACATAAACCAATAATCCGCACACCAGCCCGATGCGCTTTACGCAAAGCACTCAGCAGTGCAGCCGGTGCAGGTCGCAAATCGGTATGCCATGACGGGATCACTATCATATCCGCCCGTGCTAAGGCAGATAAACCATGACTCGTGTTGATCGAAAAACCAGCACTTGTCGTCACCACATGTTTGCCAGCCTTCGCTGCGAAGACACACACTTTCAGCTTGAACGCAGGTAATTTAAATTCGCCATGCTGCTCACCGAACACCAGGCAAGGAACCGATAAATGAAACGGACTAATACCATCAAATGCCAGTACAGCCACCGTGACAGTGTTCTTCACGGCGTTAGACAGGAATTGAGTCTGAGATTGAATTGGAGTTTCAATAAGCATGGCCTGATTGTATCGAATATTGGCAATCGGGTCACTTCTTAATCTGGACGATATGTCTGAAAATAACAGCACAAACGCAATCGCTGTTTGCCATATCACTTTATCTGGAGAGCTTTATCATGACTACGCCCATATCCATTCCGACCACACCGAAGCGCGCATTGATAGTGATCGATGTACAGAACGAATATTTTACGGGCAACATGCGGATCGAATATCCAGATCCGCAAGTGTCCCTGCATCATATTGCTCTTGCGATGGACGCAGCCAAGGCGGCAGGTATCCCGATTTTGGTAGTACAACATTCCGCGCCCGAAAACTCCCCCATCTTTGCGCGCGACTCTGCCAATTGGGAGTTACATGCAACGGTCAAAAGTCGCCCTTATGATCATTTGATCGAAAAGTCCATGGCCAGTATTTTTGTCGGCACGGATGCCAAACAATGGCTGGAAAAAAATCACATTGATACCCTGACAATCGTTGGCTACATGACGCATAACTGCAACGCCAGCACCATTTATCAAGCGGCACATGATGCTTATCAAGTCGAAATTTTGTCCGACGCGACCGGCGCTTTACCCTACGAAAATAGCGCAGGATACGCCAGCGCAGAAGAAATCCATCGCACTTTTAATGTCGTATTCCAATCTAACTTCGGCGCAGTGGCTAGCACCGCAGAATGGATCAAGTTAATTAATACAGGCGGTGTGTTGGAGAAGAGCAACGTATTGGTGTCGCATCTGGCCGGGCGGGCGCATCCATCTGCTTAAGTAGTGTTGGGCTCGCAAAGCGCTAATAAAGCGCTAACGTAAGGCGAATAACATGAATAAAAAAGCGTCACTTGTTTGTACAAGCAACGCTTTTTTAGAGCTCTCACCACTGAGGACGAGAATCATTAAATTAGTACTTAGACGTTAAACAAGAAGTTCAGCACATCACCATCCTTAACCACATATTCCTTACCTTCAGCGCGCATCTTACCTGCGTCTTTTGCACCAGCTTCACCTTTAAAGTTGATGAAGTCATCAAACGCTATGGTTTGTGCACGGATGAAGCCGCGTTCGAAATCGGTGTGGATCACGCCTGCTGCCTGTGGTGCGGTATCACCGACATGAATGGTCCAGGCGCGGACTTCTTTGACACCGGCGGTGAAATAAGTTTGCAGGCCAAGCAGTTTGAATGCGGCGCGGATTAGGCGATCTAGTCCCGGCTCTTCCATGCCCATGTCGTTTAAGAAATCGGTTTTATCGGCGTCATCCAGATCGGCAATTTCTGCTTCGATCGATGCACAAATGGCGACGATAGGCGCATTTTGTGATTGGGCGTAGGCAGTCAGTTGATCCAGTAAGGGATTATCTTTAAAACCGGTATCGGATACGTTAGCGACGTACATCGCTGGCTTGGCAGTGATCAGGCAAAGTGGCTTGATCAACAGCATTTCTTCTGCGTCCAGACCCAGGGCGCGCACTGGTTTTGCGTCGTTCAGTGCGGGCATGATGCGCTCTAATATGGCGACCAGTTTGGCGGCATCTTTGTCGCCGGAGCGGGCTTTTTTGTTTTCGCGGTGGATGGCTTTTTCTACCGAGCTCATATCGGCCAATGCCAGTTCAGTCTGAATGACTTCGATATCATCGAGCGGGCTGACCTTGCCTGCGACGTGGATCACATTGTCATCTACAAAGCAGCGTACGACGTTGACGATAGCATCGGTTTCGCGGATGTGGGCGAGGAACTGATTGCCCAAGCCTTCGCCTTTCGAGGCACCGGCAACCAGCCCAGCGATATCGACAAACTCAACAATCGCGTTTTGGATACGTTCTGGTTTAACGATGGCGGCCAATTGCGCCAGACGCGGATCGGGTACCTCTACCATGCCGACATTGGGTTCGATCGTACAGAAAGGATAGTTTTCTGCCGGGATGCCTGCTTTGGTCAGTGCATTAAAAAGAGTAGATTTGCCGACGTTAGGCAGGCCGACGATGCCGCATTTGAGACTCATGATATTTTACCGAAGAGGTGAGATGTGATTAGATTAGCCCGCTATTTTACCGGAACATCGGCTTATTCAGGCGGTTTTGACGCTGAGGATGGAGTTCGTCTGAATTGGTGAGCGGATATTCTTTCAGCTTGGCGTGGGTTTTTATGACGCCCGAAAAAAATTGCTACAATTTACTTGGTATTTTTGAAATTAAACTCATATATTTTAAATGCGGCCAGCAATCATGCTAGTTGCCGATTATTTTAGGGAGAGTCCTTTGACTAAATTGTTAATCACTTTAGGTTTGGCGTGTGCTTTTACATTGCCGTTGTCAGCGCAGGCTCAGGTTGCGGTGCAAGCTAATCCAAATCAAGCAGCCTTATTGGCAAGCCCTGATACACAGGTTGCGGCAAATAAGCGCCTGGTGTATGACTTTTGGCGTGAGGTATTTGAGGGGGGACATATGGATCTGGCGGATAAATATCTGACCGAATCATATATTCAGCACAATCCGAATGTGGCGTCAGGACGCGCTGCGTTTGTCGATTTTTTCTCTAAATTTACCAAACCATCCCCGATTGCTGCGCAGATCAAAGCACCACTTGTGTCCATCGTTGGCGATGGCGATATGGTCGTTCTTAGTTTTGTCCGTCAGTATGACGATCCCAAAGATGCCACCAAAAAATATACCACGACCTGGTTTGACATGTTCCGTATTCAGGACGGAAAAATTGCCGAACACTGGGATAGCGCTTTGAAAAAATAAGTTTGTCGTGTCTTGTTTAGCGCTTATTTAAATAATTCATTAAGCGAGATATAGCCGCTGTTTAACGTTTTCAACTTACGTTCTTAACTTAATAAACAGCGGCGATTTTGATTTGGTGGCTTTGATTAAGCGAGCGCAGTATTTTTCTTCAAATACCTAGTCGAGACGCGGTGTAAATACACCACCAGCGATACAGCGGCAATGGTTAATCCAACCACCAGCGATATCCAGAAACCGCTGGCAGCCATTGGTTCTGCTGGCCGCAGCGGGAACCACTCAGGTGCCAAACCTAGTATGCAACCGAGTGGAATACAGACACCCCAGAACGCTGTCAGATGGATCAGCATCGGCGTGCGGGTGATTTTGTAACCTCGTATCGCGGAAGATGCGGCGACCTGAGCACCATCGGATAACTGGAAGATCGCTGCCAGCAGTAATAGCTTGACCGTCACTTGCTGGACGGCGACATCGCTGGTGTACGCTGCTGCGATTTCTTGCCTGAACAGGGTGATCATCAACGCCGATATCACCGCAAATCCCAGCGATAAACCTACGCCTACCCAAGATGAAAAACGGGCACGTTGCGTGTCATTTTCCCCCATCGCCTGACCGACACGTGTTACCGAGGCAATACCAAAACTCAGCGGCACCATAAACACCAGGGACGAAAAATTTAAGGCAATCTGATGTGCCGATACCGTGACTACACCAAAGCGTGCCACCAGTAAGCCGATCACACAAAATGCACTGACTTCCGCAAAATAGGTCACCCCGATGGGCAAGCCCATGCGCAGCATCTTGCGTATCTCTGGCCAGTGTGCAGGTTCTCTATGTGTGAACGGGTAAGTTGATTGATAGGCCGGTGCTTTTTTAATCCATAAGACCATGGCTCCCAACATCAGCCACATACCGACGCCAGTCGCTACGGCACAGCCTGTTGCGCCCAATTTTGGTAAGCCCCAATGGCCATAAATCAGCAACCAGTTAATACACACATTAAAAGCCAATCCAAATAGCGCGATCACCATCACCGGCTTGGTTTGGTTCAGGCTGGCGGTATAGCCATAGAGCGCGCGGTAGCAGGCAAAAGGCGGCAAGCCAATACTGATCACATGCACAAATTGCGCGGCTTTATCTCGTACGCTATCTTCCAGATAAATATGATCGAATACCACGGTGGACAGATTGAGCAAGACACATCCCACCAGACCCACGCCCAAGCCCATCCACAAGGACTGGCGGACGATATGCGGGATTTTATGATGTGCATTAGCCCCGACCTCATGCGCCACGATCGCATTGATTGCCATCATCACACCCATCACGGTGACCAGCACCATCGCCCACAAAGATGCACCCAGCGCGACAGCGGCCAGATCATTGGCACTGGCATGCCCCGTCATCGCCACATCGGCGACACCCATGCCGACGGTAGCGAGTTGGCCGATCAGGACAGGCCAGGCGAGTTGCCACATGGCGCGGGATTCGGTAAGGATTTTTGTTTTCATAATCAGCAGTGCAGGCGAGTGTGAGTCGCAAAATAGAGTGCGAGTGGCATCTTAGTTCATTTTTTATAAAAAGAGGATTTGCGCAAAGCCTCCGCAGCTGCGTTGTAGCTCCCGTTCGCACTATAAGTACGATCTTGGTTGCTGCGGCCGTGCCAGGATAATTTTGCGTAAATCCTAAAAAGTATCTTAACGAAGCATCTTAAGGTGATGCTGAACGCTAAACAGCAGTCCCAAAGCTAGCGGTCATGCGCTCTTTTTGATGCGGGATTAATAACATACTCCCCTTATTTTTATAGAAATATGCCGTATTGTCCAATAAGTAATTGGACGATTGAAATATACATGTAGGTAGTATTTATTTTAGCACCGCGTAAAAGTTCATGTGGCTCTGGTTAGCAGTGCTTGGCCGTAGGCATTAAAACGCAAAGTCAGGCACTAGCAGATGCATGCGCCTTATAAGCTGAGATTCCCATTCTTCGTATTTCCGCTCGCGATTCTTGACCGTATCCGTATCCGTATCCGTATCCGTATCCGTATCCGTATCCGCATGTCGTGGCGTGACGGATAGGTGAGTTTATTTAGTTGCCGATTTGTTCCAGCAAAGATGATCAAGCATTCAGTTGACGAAATGATATGCCATCGGTGACAATCGGTTGTCCAATTAGCATTTTTCGCATTGGCGCTGATAGCCGTTGTTGACTCTAAACTCACAGTCTCGCGACATGACAAAATTAACCACATCATCTCATTCATGAAAATCACCCACTTTGTATGCGCTAGCGCACTACTTTTTTCTCCCTTATTGGCCCATTCGCAAACGGCCACGTTTAATTTGAAGGACATTATCAAGAAGAGTATTTCCGATAGCAGCTCACAAGCTAAAACTCCCGATGCGACTAAGGACAATGCGAATAACTCAGGCGCTGACACTGCGAATACCGGCGGCGCAGTTAGCAAGGATGGTATTCCTAAAGTCTTAGAAACAATCGGTATCAAAATCGGGGATACGCGACAGCAGGTCGATCAGGTATTGACTGGTAAGGGTTATAAATTGGGCTCGACTAACACTCATCCGATGGGACAAAGTTTCCCCGGAATTTTGTGGAGTTTGGTGTACACGATTAATTCAAGTGCCAGTACTGGTAGCCGAGATCTTGCAATGGTTGATGTGCGATTTGGGCCGCAATCAGGCAAGGTGATGGCTATTTTACGTCGCGAAAAATTTGATCATCCAGTCGTAGCGACGGAAATAAAAAAAGCGCTGATGGAAAAATATGGTACCCCCAGCAGCCAAACTTCTAGCGATTTGAACTGGATGGCTTACCGTCCGGGCTACAGTCGCACCGGCGTTGGCATCGATTTGAACGACTGCAATGGACGATTTGGAACGGCTATTAATGTCAGTTATCCGATGAGTAAATTTAAAGATTGCCGGCAATCAGTCGGTGTTGCTCTCGCGGAATCAAATAATAGCGGCCGAGAGTACAACACCATTGAGGTTGGTGTTACCGATTTTGCGATGATGACAGCCGAGTATGCTGCGGCACGTGCAATGATGGATAAAAAGAACGCTGAGATTTTGGAAGAGCACAAAAAAGCACCCACTCCTAAGCTGTAATATTTGTCAGAACATGCACGGGCACAGTCATAGCATGCGCGCCTCGTGCTGTTCTTGCGGCTAAATCAGGACTAAATTCAATACGGATGTCCGGAAGTGCTTGAATTTCATCCCAGCACTTTCTGCTTCAAGAAAAGTATGCTGAACCATTCTTCCTACCTGCAAGCTTAATCAAATATCATATACTCCCCCATTTTTACAATGAATATGTTGAATTGTCCAATGATTATATGGACACTTAAAATATACATATGAGAGTATATTTTTGGTCAGTGCTGTAGAGTCGAGTTCGATACGTGCTCACCGAGCTCCATAGCATCGCTTTTGCCCGGCAGTGGATTTCCTTCCTTTCATACAAACTCTTCTTGACATCTCCAATCAGTGCTACTAAAGTGATATCACTTTGATGTCATTCAAACGGAGATAATATGAACACAGCAAGTAAAGTTGTCGGTGGCAAGTCATTGATGCATGAACGCATTCATTCCTCGCCAGATGGTTATCTGATGGTGGCCGTTGGGTTGTTTTTGATTGTGGCGGGTGGTTATTGGGCTTGGTCTGGTTTCAATGCGTTGGAGCCAGTGGTATTGCCGATTTTTGGTAAATTGCTGATCAGCATATTGGGTGCGTTTTTATTGTCGGGCTTGTACATGCTGCAACCGAATGAGGCGGCCTTGTTGTCTTTGTTTGGTAAGTACATCGGCACCGATCGCAGCGCGGGTTTGCGTTGGGCCAATCCTTTGTATTCGGTACGCAAAGTCAGTTTGCGGGCTCGCACTTTAAATTCGCCAACTTTGAAGGTGAATGATAAGCGCGGCAATCCGGTGGAGATTGGTGCGGCGATTGTCTGGCGCGTACAAGATACGGCGCTGGCCTTATTCAATATCGATGACTTCGAGCGCTTTGTGAACGTGCAAGCCGAAACCGCGATCCGTCATCTCGCATCGCAATATGCGTATGACGAGGGCGATGATCTGGCGGAGCACGAGACCACCTTGCGTGCTGGTTTAGATGAGGTGACTAAAGCCTTACGACAAGAGTTACATACCCGGTTTGAAGTCGCGGGGATCGATGTGGAAGATGCCAAGCTCACGCATTTGGCCTATGCACCAGAAATCGCGCAAGTCATGCTGCGCAGACAGCAAGCCGATGCAATTATCAGTGCACGTAAAAAAATCGTACATGGTGCGGTGACGATGGTAGAAGAAGCGCTCAAGGGTTTGTCTGAACGCAAGATCGTCGAGCTCGATGACGAGCGCAAAGCTGCAATGGTGAGTAATTTGCTGGTCGTGCTTTGCTCGGATAAAGAGACGCAGCCGATTATTAATACCGGTACGCTTTACAATTGAGTCTGCTGGTTTGAAGTTCTGTTCCTGATGAATATTGTTGAGGGGTTGATATGTATCCATTTTTAATGATCTTCGGTGTCTTAGTCGCCTCCGTTTTGGCACTGATTTTATGCTTCCTCGGTTTATCATTTTTAGGCCGTTGGTTTGGTCAGGATAAAGTCGAGCGGTTTGCCAAGTTCCGTCTGCAAGGCCCGTTTGTGCCAGTCACGCCTGCCGTAGCCAGTTCGCACAATGCAACATCAGATGTGAGCGATCAACCTTCAGTACCTTAATCTAGCAAAATGAAGTCGCTTAACGAAGTAGTGAAACAAAGTAGTAAGCGAAGTAACTAAATAAGTTCGCCAGCTAGTCAGAATCAAAAACAAAATTGTTGAGGAAAATGTTGTGAACGAAATTAAATATCAACAAAGCCAATGGATGAAAGTCCTCTGGATCATGCTGCCTTTAGTGACCTTAATCATGATGGCAGTGAAAACCATAGGGCTTGATCCCGTCGCCCGTTTGCGCGCGCTGCTGACGATTGCTGCGATCAATTTTATGGTGCTGGGTTTGCTGGGACGATTGACAGTCAAAATAGACAATACCCATTTGCGCTGGTATTTCGGCTTGTTTGGCTGGCCCGCATGGAAGTTAGCGCTGACCGATATCCGTCAGATAGAGCAATGTGAATCGCGCTGGATAGAAGGCTGGGGTATCCGCTTTACCAAAGAAGGCATGCTCTACAACGCCGCCGGAAAAGGCGCGGTACGTATTACCAAAGCGGATGGCTCCAGCCTGAGGTTAGGTTCTGCCGAACCTGAGGTGTTGTGTGCCGCATTGAACAATGCGCTAGCAAATTATGCCAATAAGCTTATTAAATAAGCTTACTAAATAAGCTTAGTTGCTAAGCTAACCAAGTAAGTTCGCCAGTTAAGTTCACCAATTAAGTCGCTCACTCAGGTAGATCAGAAACATCATGGCCAGCCCCGGGAAAAAATCTTTCATGTTGCGTATCGATCCTGTACTCTGGGCAGAGATCGAGCGCATGGCTGCGCAAGAACTGAGGAGTAGTAATGCGCAAGTGGAGTATTTACTGAGAGACGCTTTAAGCCAGCGTGGCCGCAAAGTCGACATAGAAGCTGCTAGCCAGGATGACGTAAAAACGGATCTCGTTTTACCGTCAGCTTCTTAGATTACTATTTTCTTCGCCGCACAATCTCTCGATACTGCCAGTTTACAGCGGCAATACCTGGCTTACATCAGGCCGTTGAATAAAATCAGCGAACGCATCCCGCAGCCGCGCACCTTCTCCCATCGCGGTTTTCCAATGATGAATACGTAGATCATGATTGGTACCGTAAAAGAAAAAATCTTTCCTATCGAGTACCTTGCCGCGTGGCAGAGTTTGTAAAAAGCCCGGTGATGGCGACACCATAATCACGTTGTCCAGCCAATGCCGGTTTTTGCCTATGCTGGCACGTCGCCAGGGCAAACTTTTATCCAGCCAGCCCGGCACGATATGGTCGGTAAAATGCGGATAAAGCACTAAGCCACCTTCTTTGTTACCGCTTAAACGCGAGTAAGGCAGCGCCAGATGGTAATCAATAATTCCACCATCCCAATACGTACCTGTCGGCGCATGAGGAATATGGCGCACAGGTTCCATAATCAGCGGCAAGGTACCTGATGCTAATAAGGCGGAGGCTAAATTATCCGCCGTTAATGATGAGAAATGGGTATCGAACGCATCAAATTTTGCCTTCAGCCAAAACAGCGGATCACGCATGTCGCCAATCACCATTCTGTCCATGTGATTAGCGAGTTTAGAGCGCGATGCCAGGTTCGAAAACGTCGCTGCCACAAATCCTGCTTTAGCTTTGCCACTCGATTGTGGTGCGCTTAAAAAGCCCCGGCCACGTACTGCCAGCAGATGCAGACGGTGCAGCGGTTGGTGTACGATTTCTTGCTCGTAACCACCGATAAAATTTTGTAGCAATTCAACGCAAACATCCGTCACATATTGGGCTGAAGGTTTTTCAGGATAACGCTGCTCACAATACAAATCACCGAGGCGCTGGAACGCCGCCACCGGATCAGCGTGGCTCGCCGCTGCCATACGCCAGGCACCGATAGAGGCGCCGATCAAGGTGCGTTCGCGCGGTGCGCTTGGCAACCATTCTCCAAATAACCATTGATCCAGCGCCTGCAAAATCAACCCTTTAGGGCCACCCGCAGCAGCAGGGATAACCGCGATGTCGCGCGCCTGCAAACCATGTTGACGAATATGTTCGAGAGCAAATTTTCCGGCGCGGATTTGTATGGGTGATGTCATAGGAGGTACTTTATTTCACGGTATGTAACTGCATCGTCGCGGCAGAAAATTTTCCTTCGACCAGCATAGGAATGATCTCCAGACTCTTGGCAATCGATTCGTCGATCAAAGGCTGCTCTTCTTTGCGCGGGCGATGTAAAACAAAATCAGCGACCCCTTGCTGCAAATTCAGACTACGCGGATGTCCGATACCAATACGCAGCCGCCAGTAATCTTGTGTCCCCAAAGCAGCGGTGATGTCTTTCAACCCGTTATGACCACCAGACGAGCCACCTAATTTAAGCTTAGCAATACCCGGCAAAATATCCAGCTCATCATGCACCACCAATACTTGATCTGGCGTGATTTTATAAAACCGACAAATCGCACCGACCGACTGGCCAGAACGATTCATAAATGTTTGTGGCTGCAACAGCCAGACCTCTTCGCCAGCAAGCCGTGTTTTAGCTACCAACGCGTTAAAATTTTTATCGCGTTGCAAACCATTTATTGCAAGTTGATCAACCAGCCAGAAGCCAGCATTGTGGCGGGTTTGTTCGTATTCAGGGCCAGGATTGCCGAGGCCGACTATGAGGCGGATAGACATAATAATTTCAGCAAAAATAGTACATTAGCTGTGAGTTGATAGATTGAATTGATTTGAATTTTTTACACGTCATCTTGAAGATCAACAGGTCACATAGTTCGCTTGTCTATAATTAATAACCGTATGGTGCGCCATGCTCACCAGTACACCTTGCTGTTTTTTGTCGCTTGCTACGGTGCGTATGACGCACGCCGCAGCAGTATTCTGGTTAAAATTTTTAGACAAAATAAAAATAGAACGTCCAATGATTCTGCGGCTTCTGGCTTAAAATCATGCCAGAAGCCGCAGAATCATTGGACAAGTAGTTTTACTTTTTTTTCTTCAGCAAGGGCTGTAAATACTTACCCGTCACACTCTCAGGGTTTGCTGCAACATCCTCTGGCGTACCGCTGGCGATAATCAGACCACCGCCTGCGCCGCCTTCTGGTCCCAGATCGACGATCCAGTCGGCGGTTTTAATTACGTCTAAATTGTGTTCGATGATGACAACCGTATTGCCTTGATCGCGTAAACGGTGAATGACTTTGAGCAGCAAATCGATATCGTGGAAATGCAGACCCGTGGTCGGTTCATCCAAAATATACAGAGTACGACCAGTGTCACGTTTGGATAATTCCAGAGACAATTTTACCCGTTGTGCTTCGCCGCCAGACAGTGTAGTAGCGCTTTGACCCAGTCGGATGTAGCCCAGACCCACATCTAGCAGTGTGTGCAGTTTACGTGCGATGACGGGAACTGGTTTAAAGAATTCATACGCATCTTCTACCGTCAAGCCCAGCACCTCGTTGATATTTTTGCCCTTGTATTGGACTTCTAATGTCTCGCGGTTATAGCGCTTGCCGTGGCACACATCGCAGGGTACGTACACGTCGGGTAAAAAATGCATTTCGACTTTGATGACGCCATCACCCTGACAGGATTCGCAGCGACCGCCTTTGACGTTGAACGAGAAACGCCCCGCACTGTAGCCTCGTTCTTTAGCCACTGGCACGGTAGAAAACAGATCGCGTATCGGGGTGAATAAACCAGTATAGGTAGCTGGATTAGAGCGCGGTGTGCGCCCGATCGGTGCTTGATCGACCGAGATGACTTTATCAAAATGTTCTAGCCCGCTGATGCTGTCAAACGCGGCAGGCTCGGTTTGCGATCCATATAAGTGGCGCGCAGCGGCCGGGTATAAGGTGTCATTGACCAGTGTAGATTTGCCAGAGCCGGATACGCCGGTCACGCAGGTGAGCAAGCCAACTGGCAACTTGAGCGTCACGTTTTTTAAGTTGTTGCCGCGTGCGCCAGAGATCACGAATTGTTTTTCCGGATTAAAGGTCGTGCGCTTTTTGGGGACGGCGATTGCCATGGCACCGCTCAGGTATTGCGCGGTCAGCGAGCGTTCGCTTTTCATGATGTCTTCTAGCGTACCTTGGGCAATGACTTCACCGCCATGCACACCTGCACCGATACCCATATCGACGACAAAGTCGGCGCAGCGGATCGCATCCTCATCATGCTCGACCACCAGCACAGAGTTACCGATATCACGCAAATGTTTTAGCGTATCGATCAGACGATCATTGTCGCGCTGATGTAATCCGATCGAGGGTTCATCCAGGACATACATCACGCCAGTCAGACCAGAGCCGATTTGTGACGCCAGACGGATACGCTGTGCCTCGCCGCCAGAAAGCGTATCGGCGCTGCGGTCCAGCGATAAATAGTCCAGACCGACGTTGTTGAGAAAGGTTAGACGCGAGCTGATTTCTTTAATGATGCGATCTGCGATTTCTCGTTTTGCACCGACTAAAGTTAATGATTCAAAGAAGCTCAGGGTTTGGCGCAAAGGCAGGGCGCTGACTTCGTAAATCGCTTTTTCTTGCGCTCCGTTACCGACTTTGACGTAACGAGCCTCAACCCGCAAACGTGCGCCGTCGCAGCTTGGGCATTGCTTTTCGTTGATGAACTTGGCGAGTTCTTCTTTTACCGCCATCGAGTCTGTCTCGCGGTAACGGCGTTGCAGATTGACGATCACGCCTTCAAAGGTATGTTCTTTGATGACGGTGCGACCGCGCTCATTGATGTAAGTGAAGGGAATATTCTGTTTGCCTGATCCGTACAAAATCACTTGCTGAGCAGACTCTGGCAATTGTTCAAACGGCGTATCAATATCAAAATCATAGAACGCCGCGAGGTTGGACAACATCTGGAAATAGAATTGATTGCGTCTGTCCCAGCCCTTGACCGCACCGCTGGCCAGCGACAAATTTGGGAAGGCAACAATCCGTTTCGGATCAAAAAATTCGATGTGGCCGAGGCCATCACACTCTGGGCAAGCACCCATAGGATTATTGAAGGAGAACAGGCGCGGTTCTAATTCTTGTAGCGAATAACCGCAAGTCGGGCAGGCAAATTTATTCGAAAATAATTGCTCATGGCCGTTGTCCATATTCACAATCAAGGCGCGACCATTGGCGATGCGCAGTGAGGTCTCGAATGATTCTGCCAGACGTTGTTTGATCTCAGCCTTGACTTTGACACGATCAATCACCACGTCGATCGTATGCTTCTCTGTCTTTTTTAATTTAGGCAGATCATCCACTTCGACAATCTTGGCCGGGTGTGTGCCAGTTTGTACGCGGAAGCGCACAAAGCCCTGCGCTTGCATCTGCTCAAACAAATCAACATGCTCACCTTTGCGGTTGGACACCACGGGCGCCAAAATCATGAGCTTGGTATCTTCCGGCATTGCCAGCACGGTATCCACCATTTGCGATACAGACTGCGCTGCCAATGGATTTTCTGGATGATCCGGGCAATACGGCGTACCGACGCGGGCATACAAAAGGCGCAGATAATCGTGGATCTCAGTTACCGTACCGACGGTAGAACGCGGATTGTGCGAGGTCGCTTTTTGCTCTATCGAAATGGCAGGGGACAAGCCTTCAATCAGATCGACATCCGGTTTTTCCATCAATTGCAAAAACTGTCGTGCATAAGCAGATAGTGATTCGACATAACGTCGCTGGCCTTCTGCATACAAAGTATCAAACGCCAAAGACGATTTGCCTGAGCCGGATAAACCAGTAATGACCACCAGCTTATTGCGTGGCAAATCTAAACTGATGTTTTTTAAATTATGTGTACGCGCACCGCGAATGCGGATTTCGTCACGCTTAGGTGCGGGGATGCCAGTTTTATCGAAGTCGATTTCAGCAGGCTTGGCTGCTTTGGCCGATTTTGCACGAACTTTGACCGTATTTTGTGTCATATCAACTGCTTTCCGTAAGGATGGTTTGGCGCCCCGGTTTTTTGATTCGGGAACAAGCAACCTGATACTATAACGGGTTTTTGAAATTTGACGTGTGCAAGCTGCGGACTTTGTTTTTGTCCCGTGTTTGACATATCTTTATGGCAACGTCACGAATGGATAAGAGCATTCTGAAACGCTTTACTAAGCTTGTCTGGCTTATAATCGGCGGCAAATGCTCAATCAGCTAAACAGCGAGATGGCTGAATGGGCTGAATGTGGTTTTAGCCAGAGTTATTGTCAAATTCATCAAAATAATCACTATTACTTAGTGAACTTAATTAGCGAACAACAGGAGAAATACATGGCATCCCTCAATAAAGTCCAGATTATCGGCAATCTCGGACGCGACCCAGAAACGCGTTACATGCCTAGCGGCGACGCCATGACCAGCATCACCGTTGCCACTACAGAAAACTGGAAAGATAAAGCCACCGGCGAGAAAAAAGAACAGACCGAATGGCATCGCATTACTTTTTTCGGCAAACTGGCAGAAATCGCTGGTCAGTATCTGAAAAAAGGCTCGCAAGTCTATGTAGAAGGCAGCCTGCGTACACGTAAATATACCGACAAAGACGGCGTAGAGAAATACGCAACCGACATTAAAGCAGACACCATGCAAATGTTGGGCGGACGTCCAGGTATGGGCGGCGGTGCACCGATGGATGAGTACGGCGGCGCCCCATCAGCACCACGCCAAAGCGCACCAGCGCCATCATCTGCACCACGTCAGGCACCAGCATCGCGCCCGGCACCGAATTTTTCTGATATGGATGATGATATTCCGTTTTGAGACCTAGTCTCTTTGATTCTGTAAACTACGCCCTGCAAGTCTTTGATTTGTAGGGCGTTTTTCTTGTTTACACATTTCTTATTGACAACGGTTATAGTTTTTATATAACCTAGTCGTATAAAACGTAAACAAGGAGCATTGTTGGTGGCGAAATATAGTGTCAAATTGGTGGACATGGGTGTTGGCGCGCACTCAATATTGACCAGCTGCGCGCATTGAATATTGACCAGGCGCTTAGTTGCTGAGCATACAAGTTTGTTTCAGGTTTGTCGATCAATTATG
>NZ_JASJXN010000034.1:0-50591 GCF_035018705.1 Undibacterium sp. RTI2.2
GACGACGCAAGCTGCATCTTGCTAGGAGGAGCAACAACGCCAGGCAGTTCGCCAAAGGTGCAATTGTCGCTGTAGCGGTCCCACTCAAATCGCGGTGGTGTTATCCCTCTGAAGACCGCACGCCGTCTGCGTTTTTTGCGAAGTAGTAGCGGTCTAATGGAAAATCTGGGTTTATCCAGCTAAGCACCAACAATCCAACCCTCCAGCGCATCAAACTCTGGCAAGCCGAAATTAGCATCCCGTCGCTGCCAGCCCCAAGCTGCCAGTACTGCACACAAGGCAGCATCCAGATAGTCACCGCTACCATCCTCCAATAATTGCTGACGGAATTCGCCGCAACCCAGGCGAATCTGCCAGGGCGTATTGCCGGCTTCCAAAGCATCAATTATTTGCGCTCTGGCGTCGCGCCGCTCTGAAGTCTGTTTGCGCTTATCGTCGTTTTTATAAGATGCGCGGGTGATACTGCGTGCCACCATGCCAGGATAAGCCTCTAGCGCGATTCTGGCCTCTGCATAGTCGTTGTGTGCAGGGTTTGTAGCGTCACCAGAATGGATGCCGGGCAAGTGCAGCCCTGCGCGCAACAAACGTGGGGCACCGGCATGCAACATGTAGGCGACGGGCGGATTAACCCATTTCATCGACGGTGAGGAATTGGCAGGAATATCGGTGGCGCGGTGGGCAAATTTATTACCGGCTGGTCGCGCATCGCAAAAAGCTTTAAATAATCCGCGCATTTCAGCACGAGTAATGCATTCTAAATGTCGCATCAAATCTGCCCAGTTATCAGGCCAGATCAGCTGCTCTACCAGTTCTCGCGGCAAAGAAAAAGGTAAATCAAAGCCAGCTAACCAAGGCCCGGGGCTTTGTAGCCAGACATCAAATTGATTAAAGTCAGACAAAGATGCCAGCGATTGCAGCACCAAGGTCGGCTGCTCATCTCCCCTTGCAGGCTGTAGTTCTGCGGCGGCAATCGTAATTCCTTTGCGCTTGCCCGGTGCAGAGGTAAAGTCAACGCCGTACAGCTTCATGAGGTATAGCCGCCTAGCGTCACAATACGCATCAGGCTGCGATAAACCATATACGCAAAACCGTACCAGGCACGCTTATACCAAGGCTGATTGGCATAGTCCGCAGCAACGATGGCGACGCCATCGGCAATACCCTGCTCCAGATGCGCCGTCAGATTTTCGGTAAAACCAACATCGCGGATCACGACATTGGCTTCTTGATTGACGAATAAACTCAGACCATCAAAATTACTCGACCCGACGGTGGCCCAGTTATGGTCAATCACCGCGACCTTGGCATGCAAAGCCGTCTTACGATATTCGACAATTTTGACACCGTGCTTAAGTAATTTTGGATAAAAAGAATGCGTCACTGCATCTTGCAAATGGAATTGACCGACGCCGACCAGCAAGGTCACATCAACGCCACGACTGGCGGCAGAGATTAAGGCTCGACGGAATTTTCTGCCGGGTGCAAAGTAAGGATTGGCGAGTATCGCGCGCTTTCTGGCAAATCCTAATGCGTGCAAATAAGCCCGCTGTATGGTGGCGCGATTGCGCAAATTATCCCGCACCACAAAGGTGGCCAGCATCGGCTGATGCGAGTTTTCCTGATCCTCTTCACGCAATCGCCGCAGTAGTTGAAAGCGCGATTTTAGATTTAAACGCCCCAACTTCATCCACTGGGTTGCCACTTCTAAACGGATATGCTCAACCAAGGCGCCGACCACATGTACCGCAAAGTCCCAGCGTGGCGACGTCAGTGCGTGCCCAGAGCCATCGTCGGCAATCAAGTCGTCAATAATATTCAGACCACCGACCAAAGCGCAACGCTGATCAATCACACAAATTTTTCTATGAGTACGTGCCAGACCACGCTTGAACCAAGGATTAAAACTGCGGCATTCAACCCCTGATTGAATAAAATGATGAACTAAAGCGTCTGATTGTCGGCCACCGCTGCCTAACCAGTCAATGATGACTCGTACCATCACGCCACGTTGTGCGGCGCGCACCAAAGCTTGTTGCACACGCATGGCAGTGGGATCATTTACATCGTTTGAGAAGATGTAGGTTTGTAGATAAATTTCTTTTTGCGCAGCGTCTATTTCTTCGACCAAGGAAGAAAAATACTCTGCACCACAATATAGCAAGCGCACCTCATTACCAGAGACAAACTGGAGCTTACGCATGGGTCTTATCAGACGTCAGGTCGGGCAAGAGACTTGAATTTTTTGTTGACTCTGGAGCCATTACAGAGATCAGCTCCAGCGTTGCCACAATCGGTACGTGATCAGACAATTTAGTCCATGGCGCACCGGTCATGACTTGAGCTTTTTCTATTTTAAAACCACGGACATACACACGATCCAGACGTAAAAAAGGCAAGCCTGCCGGAAAAGTCCGCCCGTGTTGAATACTACTTTTACGCGAAAAAAAAGTACTACTACCTGTCGTTGGAATCACATTATCAAATACTTCTGTCACCCCTAGGCCCTGGTACAAACTAGCGCTCAAATGATTTTGCCAATCATTAAAATCACCCGCAATAATCAGAGGCGCATCAGCGGGCAAACTATGTTTAATCTGATTTATCAGTGCTTGCACCTGACGACGGCGACTAGCTGCAAACAAACCCAGATGAATCACAAAACAATGGATATCAGCACCAGGCGTACTAATTACTGCATGCAGAATCCCGCGCTGTTCATAAGCATGGTCAGAGACATCATGATTAGTAAAATCAGAAATCGCCAAACGACTTAGTAATGCGTTTCCGTGATGTCCATGCTCATAGATTGCATTCATCCCGTAAGCAGAATGATGCGATTCTCCCGCCAAAAAATCATGTTGAGATTGTTCTGGCCAATGCGCATGTTTCGCTGCATGCAGATCATGCTGACCTTGTACCTCTTGCAAAAATACCAGATCAGCATCCAGCAAATCAATCGCAGCTTTGATGTCATGAATACGCGTGCGTCGTCCAAATGCACTAACGCCCTTATGAATATTGTAGGTGGCAATCCGTAATTTCATGGGCAAATCAATCAATGATGAACAAAGTAGTAAAGGGCAATCATGCAAGCGCGTGCATTGCAGGTAACTGCAAAATCGCTTCTGCGTTGGAAGACGAAAAGCAACGATCCGCGGCCTCACGATATGGCAACCAGCAGTATTGCACATGCTCGCGTGGCGCTAGCTGAATTGGGATGTTTGGTGGCACACACAGACCAAATACGTGCTCGGTATTTTGCGTCACACCGGGAGCATAACGATGTCGCCAAATCGGGTAAATTTCATAAATATTAGAAATCCTCCAGTCACTCAGTGCGACACCAGCCGCACTGGAGTCGATCCCGGTTTCCTCCATGACTTCCCGCTGTGCAGTGAGCAATAAGGGTTCATCCAGACTATCTCTAGAACCAGTAACCGACTGCCAAAAATCGGGCTGGTCGGCACGTTCGATCAGCAAAACATCTAAGTCTTTGGTGTAAATAACGACCAGTACAGATTCAGGAATTTTAAGCATGTTATCCAATAAAAAAAGGCGCGGAATACCGCGCCCTGATTATGCCTTATGGATGGCTTGTTTGCTGATCAACGCCGTTGATTACCACCGTTGATGATCGCTACTTATGCCTTGATTACCGGTTCAGCGGCACGCAAACGGATATGCAATTCTTTTAATTGCTTTTCATCCACAGCAGACGGTGCTTGCGTCAACAAACATTGCGCACGTTGTGTCTTAGGGAAAGCGATCACGTCACGGATAGATTCTGCACCCGTCATCATTGTCACAATACGATCCAGACCAAATGCCAGGCCACCATGCGGAGGCGCGCCGTATTGCAAGGCATCCAGCAAGAAACCAAACTTGAGTTGCGCTTCTGCGTCGTCAATCTTCAATGCACGGAATACTTTGCTTTGTACATCGGCGCGATGGATACGGACAGAACCGCCGCCCAATTCCCAACCATTCAAGACCATATCGTAGGCTTTGGCGATGCACTTGCCCGGATCAGTTTCCATGAAATCTTCATGGCCATCTTTTGGTGCAGTGAAAGGATGGTGCGTCGCAGTCCAGCGATCATTTTCTTCATCATGCTCAAACATAGGGAAGTCGATGACCCATAATGGCTTCCAGACGTTTTCAAACAAGCCGTTGGCTTTACCAAATTCACTATGACCGATTTTGACGCGCAAAGCACCGATCGCATCATTCACCACTTTAGCTTTGTCCGCTCCGAAGAAAATCAGATCGCCATCTTGAGCACCAGTCAATTCTAAAATCTGTGCGATCGCTGCATCGTGGATATTTTTAACGATTGGAGACTGCAAACCATCACGGCCTTTAGCTTTTTCATTCACTTTGATGTAAGCCAGACCTTTAGCGCCATAGATCGCGACGAACTGCGTGTAAGCATCGATCTCAGAGCGTGGCATGTTAGAACCGCCCGGTACGCGCAAGCCGACTACGCGACCACCATCCATATTTGCCGCGCCGGAGAAGACTTTAAAATCAACGTCCTTCATTACTGCCGTCAAATCGGTGAATTGCAGCTTAACGCGCATATCTGGTTTGTCGGAACCGTATAGCCCCATCGCTTCAGCAAAATCCATTACTGGGAAAGGATTTGGTAAATCGATATCTAGCGTGTTTTTGAATACCAGACGTATCATGCCCTCGAACATATCGCGGATTTCTTGTTCATTCATGAACGAAGTTTCGCAATCGATCTGGGTAAATTCTGGTTGACGATCAGCACGCAAGTCTTCATCGCGGAAGCATTTAGTGATTTGATAATAGCGATCAAAGTTGGCGACCATCAGCAACTGCTTAAACAATTGCGGTGACTGCGGCAACGCAAAGAAACTACCTGCGTTGACACGAGATGGCACCAAATAATCGCGTGCGCCCTCTGGCGTAGATTTGGTCAACATGGGCGTTTCGATATCGATGAAACCATTCGCATCCAGGAACTTACGCACTTCCATCGTCACTTTGTAACGCAAACGCAAATTGTTTTGCATTTGCGGGCGACGCAGATCCAAGACGCGATGTGTCAAGCGAGTTGTTTCAGACAAATTGTCGTCGTCGAGCTGGAACGGTGGTGTAACCGATGGATTGAGCACTTCAACATTGTGTGCCAGCACTTCGATTTTGCCAGACTTCAAATTAGCATTGACGGTACCGTCGGGACGACTACGGACTACGCCAGTGATGCGCAGACAGAACTCATTACGGACTGATTCTGCGGCTTTAAATACATCGGCGCGATCAGGATCGCAGACAACTTGCACCAGGCCTTCGCGGTCACGCAAATCGATAAAAATAACCCCGCCGTGATCACGGCGACGATGCACCCAGCCGCACAGGCTGACGGTTTGGCCGAGTAATTCCTCAGTGGTGAGGCCGCAATAGTGAGTACGCATGGACATATTTTCTTACCTGTCTGTTTTAAATTTATACAAAATTACGTTAATTTTTGATACCCAATGACTCTATGATTTTTATCCTGATATGAGATCAAGCGCTAAAAACCCAGCAATATTGCCTTTATTTTTTTTCAACTGGCAGTTGATCGGGTGCGACTACACCCATTGATACAATATATTTTAGAGCGGCATCAACGCTCATATCTAATTCGATTGCATCTGCTTTTGGTACCATCAGAAAAAATCCTGATGTTGGATTTGGTGTGGTCGGCACGTAAATACTAACGTAATCACCATCCAGATACTGAACCACATCCCCGCCCGGAACACCAGTTAGAAAACCGATCGTCCACGATCCTTGACGTGGGTACTGTACTAACACGGCTTTACGAAAAGCGTTACCGGAAGACGAAAATAAAGTATCCGAAACCTGCTTAACACTGGAGTAAATCGAATTGACGATAGGAATGCGGTTTAGCAAGCCTTCCCAAATCTTGACCACATAATTGCCAATAAAATTTTGTGTCAGCAAACCCGTGACAAAAATAATGAGCAAAGTCAGGATAGTACCCAGGCCCGGAATTTTAAAACCAAACAGTGCTTCTGGCCGCCACTGCTCAGGTAACAAGAGCAATGACTGATCCATTGTGCTGATAATGGCATGCAATACCCATAAGGTAATGGCTAAAGGCACCAATATCAGTAAGCCTGTAATAAAGTATTTACGCATTGATTTGTCTAACGGCTAATGGAATTAAGTTCAATTTAAGTTCGTGACTGAATCAGATGTTTTCGTCCAGTATGGAGTATTGCAATTAGGATGTGCTAGTCGGCGCAGCAGGGGTCGGATTGCCTGCATTGGTTGTACTGCTCGCACTAGTCATGCTAGCCGCACCAGTAGCTGCATCGGTTCCGCTGTCTTTGCCAGATTCTGCGCTGGAGGAAGACGGCGCATCCGACTCAGAATTGGCCGCTGGGGCAGTTGCTCCACCAGAACCACCACGAAAATCCGTCACATACCAGCCAGAACCCTTAAGCTGAAAACCTGCAGCCGTTACCTGCTTTTTAAAACTTGATTTGCCACAGGAGGGACAATTGCTAAGAGGATCGTCAGACATTTTCTGCAATACATCCTTGGCAAAACCACACTCTTCACAGCGATAAGCATAGATAGGCATCTTCGTTCATCCAGAAAACTTGTAAAACCCTGAATTATAAAGGTTTTCCCGACCTCAATGCCGATCTTATTGACCAAGTTAGGACTTACGCAAATTTGTTCCAACAACGCGTAGCGACGAAGACAGTCTTTAAGTACGGCTAGGCCGCTGTAACGCAGTTGGTGCGGTTTTGCGTAAGTCCTACAAGTTATTCAGCAAGAATCCAGGCCGAGGTCAGACTAACCTCAGACTGCCGCTTGCCTTGGAGTGAATTGCGGTAACAAAGAACCAACAATCATACTGGCCATGCTGACCACAACCCCGACCAGTTGCGGAGGCCATAAACCCTCAGGGCTTTGGATTTCCAAAAATATCCATGAAGTCAAACCCAGCACTATCGATGCCAAAGCACCTTGGGTAGTAGCACGCTTCCAATACAAACCAAAAGCAAGCGGCACAAAAGCGGCGACCAAAGTCACTTTATAAGCATTCTCAACCATTTTATAGATGCTAGAACCTGTGTTCATTGCAAATAGCGTCACGATGAGCGTGAACACCAACACGACAGAGCGCATCATAAAAAGGAATTGCTTATCCGTCTGCTTGGGGAAAAATGCCTTCAAAATGTTTTCAGAGAAAGTGACAGAAGGTGCAAGCAAGGTAGCGCTGGCACAGCTCTTAATTGCAGATAGCAGAGCACCGAAGAACATCACTTGCGCCAGCATTGGCACTTTGGTCATGATCAGCGTCGGCAAAATCAGTTGAGAATCCTTGTCGATTAAGCTTTCGACCATTTTGGGATCGATCATGGTGGCAGAATAGGCTAGGAACATAGGAATAAAAGCAAAGCAAAAATACAATACGCCACCCAGAACAGAGGCGTTACCAGCGATTTTTTCATTTTTAGACGAGGCTACCCGTTGAAACACGTCCTGTTGTGGAATAGATCCCAACATCATCGTGATCCATGCAGCAAAGAACCAGAGGGCATCTTTGGCATTGGGTGCGGGCCAGAATTCCAGCTTGCCAGCATTCGCTGCATGCGCAATAACATTACCTGCGCCACCGACCATGCCAGAGACTTCCCATCCGATGTACAACATGCCGATCACGATAATAATCATTTGTAAAAAATCAGTAATCGCTACCGACCACATACCACCCATCAAGGTATAAATCAGCACACTGGCGGCGCCAATCATCATGCCCAGATCCATAGAAATCGCACCACCCGATACCACGTTAAATACCAGACCCAATGCCTTAATTTGCGCGGCAACCCAACCCAGGTACGACACCACGATACATAAAGTAACCAAGACTTCTACCGTGCGGCCAAACTTATTGCGGTAGTAGTCGCCGATCGTCAGTAAGTTCATACGGTATAACGGACGAGCAAAAAACAGCCCGACAAAAATCAAACACAGCGAAGAGCCAAAAGGATCGGCGACCACCCCTCTCAGACCATCTTTCACAAATGTGGAAGAAATCCCCAGCACCGTTTCTGACCCAAACCACGTCGCAAATACAGTCGCAGTGACGATGTACATAGGCAATGCACGGCCAGCAACTGCATAGTCTTTAGAGTTATTCACATAGCGGGCGGCGTATAAACCGATACCGATCGAGATAATCCAATACAGAATGACAAACCAGATAAGAGTATTCATGAATGTGCGAGCGAATAAGATGTCAAAAGACACGAAAAAGTGTCAATAAAAATGGCTTGAAAATTTACTGAAAGAATTATAACGGCAAGTTGCAAGAGGTTTAACCCAGATGTGCGTAAAAACAAAGGCAGTTTGTAACTTAATTGTGGCTGGTAATTGCATAACAACTCAATAGGTCAATATCTCACCGTATCGCAGGGAAATATTAGGTAGTGACGACTTATATGTTTGTTTGCATACGAACGCGAACTACAAAAGTGCTTCAAAAAAATCTGCGAAAGGACGTCCAGATAGCATAAGCCTTCCAGGCCCAATTGGGCTAGAAAGGCTTATAAACATTGGGGGAAGCGATTTTAGGGAAAATCTAAAATCTTTTAATCAACATGAGTGCCATGCCGCGCTCAACTTTAGCGGTTTTATTTTTACGGCTAAGTTGCGAGTCTTCTATTAACGCTCAACAGGTTCTTCAACAACAACCTGATTACGACCGCCCTCTTTCGCCATATACATAGCGGTGTCAGCTCTGGAGAATAGTTCCAACACTGATTCACCAGGAATATATTGCGTTACGCCAATCGAGACAGATACACGACGTTGCAATGCGCCATCCCAGGCATACAGTTCTACTTGAGAACGAATACGCTCTGATGTATTTAACGCAGGTAACAATGAAGTTGTAGGAAAAATTAGCAAAAACTCTTCTCCGCCATAACGGCCGAATATGTCACCTGAACGGATATTCTCTTGGGCAATACGTGAAAAAGTACGCAAAACCTCATCGCCACCAAGATGACCAAGCTCGTCATTAATCCGTTTGAAGTGATCCAGATCAATTACCCCTAAACAAAACGGAGTTTTGTTCTCGTCCGCCAACTGTTTTTGTTCTTCAAGCGCAGTGACAATATAACGCCGGTTAAAACAGCCGACCAAATTATCTCTTTGCGCATCTTCTTCAATGTTTTTGATTTTACGACTCGCACGATGCAAGACACGATGTAATAGCTGTACTTTCCCCGTTAAAAACACATACGCTGGCAAAGAAATGGCTAAGGTGACAAAGTGCATAAACTCCAGTTTTAACAAAGCAGGATTACGCCAATTGTAATAATGCAAGTACATCACAAACGCAAATCCAATCAATATGGCACCGGCCAGCAACATCACATCGCGCCTGGAAATACGATACATACCGTAAGCGATTGCAATAAAGGTGAACGGTGTAAAAAGGATGTGAGTTGATGGATCAAGGTAGCAAGTCAACAACATAGATACCACAGCAGTAGTGACGATCGGTAGCTTTAAACGTTTTTCACGAAATTTAAGATGTAGGCCAGACTTAAAAATCAAATAATAAGTTAAAAGAAAAACTGCGATCAAACCCATTAGCACCAACACGGTTGATTTTTGTACCATGCCGACAGTATAGAAAATCAAAATACCAACGAAATATGAGGCAATCATTGCGCTAGCTATGAGCCATTTTTGAAGAGTTGTGCGTTTGGCTGGGGCCCTCGACGTATCGTTTTGGCGGCGCCCGGTAGACTCTATCGATGGCAAAGTCTCGTCAAAATCAATTACAGAATCCGTTAACGGAAAAGTATCTGTATTAGAAAATGAATTATTTTTGCGTCCGAATAGCATGTATTGAATAGATTAAATACTTTATATGATTTTGGACATGGTAACACGACAAGTGATGCGTTTTCGCTGGAAATCTAAGCTTCAGCTCGTCCCCAGATATAAACAACTGCAAACTTCTGACGCTTAAGAATTGCCCAAACTTAAGTGACACAAGTCAGAGAGTGGTAAGTTAATGTGAATTTATCGGTGAGCTAAGGCGTTATATTTTAGGACCTACGCAAAATTGTTACGGCAAGGTGTAGCGGCCCTGCTTGCACTATTTCGTATAAGTTCTAATTTATTTTTTTAATATTTGGTGGGCTATCAAAGCACCCGATAAGCCAAGCGATCTAACCTGGTTCTGCTCAGTCGGCTTAATAATTTACGCACTTCAACCGGGTACATGCTGGTTTTTTCTAGCGAGCGGTAATGGTCGATTGGCATCGTGTGCAAAAAAATACTTTGCAGCTCAGCTTCTCTTTGTTTGGCTAATTCATGTTGCGGATCATGGATCAGTAGAGCGTTTTCCAGATCCAGGCGAAATGCTCTGGGGTTGAGGTTGTTGCCCGTCATAAGGGTGTAATTCTGATCAATCCAGACACCTTTCAGATGATAGGTATTGTCGCCATCTTTCCATAAATGCAAATTAAGTTGCCGGTTATTCAGGGCCGTCTGATGTGACTTTGCAAAGCGACGCAAATTAGTCTCGTACAGATAAGGTAAAGCAGCAATGATTTTAAACGCCTGATCTGGCGGAATAAAAAAATCATTCGCAGTTTTATCGCCAACGATAATATCAATCTTAACGCCACGTTTTAAGGCGCGATTGATTTCTCTGGTGACCGCTAAAGGAAAATTGAAATAAGGCGTACAAATTGTAATCTGATGCTTGCTTGCAGCGAGCAACTGGCAGATCACTTTATTGAGTGGATTATTTTTACCAACGCCAACTAAAGGCGTCACGCTCAGGCTTGTTGATTCACTTCCCTCTGTCTGGCTATGGTCCTGCGAATTAATGCTGTAACGCGCTTGTTTGAGTTTTTCACGAAAACTCCGGATATCACCGCGAATGCTTTGCGTTGTCGGAATCTCTGCGATATCCAGCCGATGTACCGCAGAAGCAGATAACAGATGTTCTCGAATAAACAACTGCATACAATTCGCCAGTGCGGTACTTTGCAAAATCAGATAGCGGTCATGTCGATATTTATCAAATTTATGCAGGTAAACATTATTCAAACTAGCGCCGCTGTAGATGACGCTATCGTCAATGACGAAACCCTTTAGATGTAAGACACCGAATAATTCTCTGGTCTGAACTGGGACGCCATAAATGGGGACATGTGTCGTATGTGCTGATGCAATTTTTTGATACCAACCGGCGTTACCCGCCTGCTCGCCTATTTTTTTAGCCTCACCGATCAGCCCGCGCTGCGCTCTGTGCCAATCCACCAGCACCGCAATATCAAGTGCAGGGCGAGCTGCTTTTGCTTTGTGCAATGCTTCTACAAGCTCGCTACCGGCCTCGTCATTTTGCAGATATAAACTGCAGAGATAAATGCGCTGTTTTGCGGAGGCAATTTGTTTAAGCAACTCCAAGCGAAACTCCAGCGCGCTATGCAAAGTAGTGACTGCATTAGCGTTCAATGGAATGCCGGTTAAATGCGCTAAAGGGGAGCGGGGTTTTAAAAAATTCATGACAATTCAGGTAATTGTATTTACAGCACGCAGGTCAATACTGACTTGTCGCTGGCAGGACTTTGCAGGCAGATTATCAAGTGACAGAAACGGGTAGCCGCCGCCAGATTTGCCAGCGCTCTTTCCCTTTAAATACATCAATAGAATCGCTGACATCACAATCTTCCACCAACGAAAAATAGGGCAATATCAGCTCTTGCCAAGCTTGGCGCTGGATACTAAACGGTGGGCCTTTAGGTTTTGTATCCTGTGATGCGCTCGGTGTTGCGGCTTTAGCGGCTGATGTTACTGACGTTGCTGACGTTGCTGACGTTGCTGACGTTGCTGACGTTGCTGATGTTATGTTCGGCACATCTTCAAAAAAGAAGTAGCCTGCCAGTAAGCCGCCCTCCGCCAATAAACCAGCCCAACGTTGCACAATATCTTTGCGTAAACGCGGAGGTAAGGCACAAAAGAACGCGCGCTCATAAATCAGTTGCAACGGACGTGCTGGATTAAATTGGAAAAAGTCAGCCTCAATCACATGCTTACTCCAGACACCGATAGCTGCCTGCGCACTTCGCACAGCGACGGGAGAGAAATCAATCGCGGTGACATCCCAATTGGCTTGCGCAAAAAAAGCGGCTTCATAGCCATTACCACAACCCGGGATCAAGGTAACCAATGGTGCCTCTGCAGCCCGGACAAAATCTTGCAAGGCTTGAGGGACGCCGCCTTTATCCCAAGGAGTAAATGCAGTTTCAAAACGCTCATCCCAAAAACGCGTCTCGGCAGAATCTTTACTGGAGAAGTTTTGCATTGTAATAAGCTTAGAGGTATAGCAAATGTAAAACTAATTGCGCTAATAATGCACCTGCAATGGCACCACCACCAAAATAAATAATAGTACGTAATAATTTATTAGTACTTCGTTGCTCTAGCAGCAGTGCGGAAAGTAGTTCGCTATTCTCACCTTGTGTACCTGCTCGGGTCAGCGCCTGATGTGCAAGTCGTGGCAATTGCGGGAAAATATGGCTGTAACGTGGTGCCTCTGCTTTAAATTTTTCTAACAAACCGCGCCAGCCGATCTGATCACTCATCCAGCGTTCCAGATAGGGTTTGGCGGTTTTCCACAGATCCAGATCGGGATCAAGCTGCCTGCCCAGACCTTCAATATTCAGCAAAGTTTTTTGCAGCAAAACTAATTGCGGCTGTACTTCTACATTAAAGCGGCGAGAAGTTTGGAACAAGCGCAATAAGACCTGACCAAACGAAATATCTTTCAATGGGCGATCAAAAATCGGCTCGCAACAAGCACGTACCGCAGCTTCCAATTCATCGACACGGGTTTCTTTAGGTGCCCAACCAGATTCGATATGTGCCTCTGCAACCCGTTTGTAATCTCGACGGAAGAAAGCCAAAAAATTCTGCGATAAATAATCTTTATCAAAATCATTGAGCGTGCCGACGATACCAAAATCGAGTGCAATATAACGCCCAAAAGTCGCTGGCTCGGTGGAGACTAAAATATTACCCGGATGCATATCCGCATGGAAAAATCCATCCCGGAAAATCTGAGTGAAGAAGATAGTGACACCATCTCGCGACAGCTTGGACATATCGACGCCGGCCTCAATTAGCTTATCTAATTGAGAAATCGGAATACCCTTCATGCGCTCCATCACGATCACGGAGGAAGAACAATAATCCCAGTACATTTCAGGCACCAGCAGTAAATCGGAATCAGCAAAATTGCGCCGTAGCTGACTACCATTGGCGGCTTCCCGCATCAAATCCAATTCATCATGCAAGTATTTATCAAACTCAGCTACGACCTCACGTGGCTTGAGGCGCTTGCCGTCGGCCCAGAGTTTTTCTAGCCAGCCTGCGGCAATTTGCATCAGCGCGACGTCTTTATCGATGGTGTCCTTCATGCCAGGACGTAGCACTTTGACGGCAGCTTCTCGCCCATCTTTGAGTGTAGCGAAATGCACCTGAGCAATGGAGGCAGAAGCCACAGGAATCCGGTCAAAACTGGCAAACAATTGATCAGGATGCGCACCCAGAGACTTGACGATTTGCGCAATTGCCAGATCAGGGTCAAACGAGGGTACGCGATC
The DNA here is from genome assembly GCF_035018705.1 of Undibacterium sp. RTI2.2. Lineage (NCBI taxonomy): Bacteria > Pseudomonadati > Pseudomonadota > Betaproteobacteria > Burkholderiales > Oxalobacteraceae > Undibacterium > Undibacterium sp. RTI2.2. Next base: position 13,689 of record NZ_JASJXN010000034.1, read on the forward strand.
TTGTAGTTTGGCGAGTTCGTCTGCAATATCTGGCGGCATCAGATCACGGCGGGTCGATAACACCTGACCAAATTTGACGAAAATCGGCCCTAAGTCTTCTAGTGCCTTACGCAAGCGTTCGCCGCGCGGTGCGGACAAATCACGCCAAAAAAGTAAGGCATTAATCGCTCTGGCAGTGCGCGGCACCGACAAACCTGAAATCGCAATTTCATCAATCCCATAGCGAATTGCGATACGGATGATTTTGAAGAGACGCAAAAACTTAAACAGCATCAACGCAACCTTTCTAATTTTTCTAAGCGCTTGATGAGACGTTCTGCATCATCACGTAACTTATTGATTTCTGTCCCCATCGCGGTAACTGCCGCTGGACGGACTAACATCGGGTTTTCTTCGAGAAAATACTCGGCAAGATTTTCCTGGATTTTTTGATGCGTCTCTTTAGCAGCCTGCATCAGACTGCGTGCGCCAGATACCATGCGGACCGCGGCGATATCTCCAAACAATTTGCTCAGATCATCTTCTGCCTCCCAGCGCAAATGCTGACTTAGATGAGAAATCGTATTAGCAAAGTCGGCATCGCCTTCTATCTTGACATAAGAAAAAGCGCGCTCACGATTTTGGGCGATCAAAGGCAGATCGCTGAGCTGAAGACGGATGGTGACGTTGTTGCGCTCAGCCTGACTAGCAACATCAGCTTCAGCTTTAAGCTCGACCGGATCAGGTGCGAGGGACTCCACCATGCCATCAGAAGTTATTTTTAGGCGGATTGTAAATGCCTGCAAATCGATGCAGGCAATTTTTCCCGCGTGAGGTAATAGCTCGCTCTTAGCCCAGTTTTCCTGTGCCAGCAAATGATTGATGAAGAGAACGATAGGAAGCGTATATGTCATGATCAAATAAAAAAACCGCCCATGGTTGATGGGCGGTTTCCAGTTTAACAGTTTATCCCTGTCGGGAGGTTTGAGATTGATCTACTTAAAGCGATATCAAAGTTGCTGCATCAAAGCTGCTGAATACCGGCCAATACCCAACCGCCTTGACCGTTGATAGGTTTAGACAAGTTCCAGACTTCATTAAACGCTTCTGCCGGCGCATTAGCTGCCTCTTTGATCATACCGCTGAACTTGACGCTGGCAAGGTAATCATTGCCCACCGTTTCCAGACCCATTAACTCGGCATCGATCGACACCACATCGGTCACATTCGGGCTAGCGCCACGCTCCTGAATTTGCAGTTTGATTTCTGCATACATCTCAGTCGAGGTGAATTCGCGGATATCGCTAATATCGGCTTTATCCCATGCCGCTTGCAGACGGATGAAGTAGGTTTTTGAATTACGCAAAAATGCTGGCACATCAAAATCTGCCGGAACGCCCCACGGTGCAGCGGCCACAGGTGCTGCCGCGGAAGTGTTAAAGGAACTTGTTTGCGTAGCAGGTTCAATACGGGAGCCGATTTCTGGTGTGTTAGAAGGGACTCCTGCATAAGATGGTTGCGAAAACGCCGATGGTGCTGAGCTGCTTCCATTATTACCACTATTGCGGCGGAACATTCTGATAATAAATATCACTGCAAAAGCCAATAAAGCGATTGTCAGGATGGAACCTAATGCGCCGCCTAAAGCACCGCCCAGACCAAAATGCGAGAACATCGCACCTAACAAGGCGCCACCAATCAAGCCGCCTACAATCCCTTTCCAAGGACTAGCTGGCTTTGGTGGAACTGCGCCCGGCGCTGGTGCTGCGGCTGGTGCAGCCGGTTTAGTTTGATTCAAATTACTGCCTGGATTATTAGCTGGTGGCGCAGCCTGGCGCGACACATTACTAGACTGACGTCCAATCGACCCGCCGCCGCCCAAACGCTTAGCATCTGCGTCAGATACGGTCATTGCCAGTGCACCTGCAACCAGCATGATGGAAACGACTGCTTTATTAAAAATCTTGTTCATACCTGCAACTCCTAGAGTTTGATACCAGTGTGGAGAGCGGCCACACCTGCCGTTAAATTAAAATACTGCACGCGATCTAGACCAGCGTCTTGCATCATGCCCTTCAAAGTCACCTGATCAGGGTGCATACGGATTGATTCAGCCAGATAACGATAACTGTCAGCATCATTCGCAATCTTTTGTCCCAACCAAGGCAGCACCTTGAAAGAGTACAGATCGTAAGGCTTTTGCATCACTTCCGGCACTTTAGAAAATTCCAGCACCAGCAATTTGCCGCCCGGTTTTAGTACTCGCTGCATTTCTGCCAATGCCTGATCTTTGTGCGTCATATTCCGCAAACCGAATGCCACACTCACGCGATCAAAGTAATTATCAGGAAAAGGCAATTTTTCTGCGTCACAAAGTAATGTTGGGGTAATCAAGCCTTTATTCAAGAGGCGATCACGACCGACTCGCAACATGGACTCATTGATGTCGGTATGCCAGACCTCGCCTGTCCTGCCAGCTTGCTTGACAAACTCTTTGGCGAGATCACCTGTGCCGCCAGCAATGTCCAGCACTTTGAAGCCTGGTCGCACGCCAGCCTGGGCAATCGTAAAAATTTTCCATGCGCGGTGCAAGCCCGCCGACATCAGGTCATTCATCACATCGTACTTAGCGGCAACTGAGTGAAAAACCTCCGCCACTTTGTGTACTTTTTGATCTTCTTCTACGGTGGTGTATCCGAAATGAGTGGTATTGGTCATGATATTGGCTGATAAGAGATTGTGCGCATAAGTATGCGGATTATAGGGCTCTGCCGGTTTTAGCTCAATGTTGATGACCGCAGGCACTTGCTTGCTTGTCTTGCATAGGCGCATCGCGGCCAGTGTCATCTGGATAACCTGCTACATGCAATCGCGTCATGTAATCCAGCCAGAGTGATGCCTGATTTTCGCCCAGCCAATACAGATAATCCCAGCTAAAAATCCCGCTATTGTGGGTGTCGGAGAAATGTGGCTGTACCGCGTAATTGCCAACGGGCTCAAGCGCCGTCAACGTCACGTCGCGCTTGCCGGTTTGTAGGGTCTCTTGCCCGACGCCATGGCCGCGTACTTCAGCGGAAGGCGAATACACCCTTAGCAATTCAAATGGCAAGGTAAATTCTTTGCCGTCGTCAAAATGAACCTCCAACACGCGTGATTGAGTACGTACATTTAATGCCGTGGGGATTGGTGTCGGGATACTTTGTTTGGAGCCTGTCATGATGTTCCTGCTGTGCTGGCTGCTATGTTGATGGTTGATATTGAGCAATTAAAGTATTGCGGGCACTGGTGCTGCTTGCTTATTTGACAGTCACTTGCCGGTCAGCTTAACAAGCACTTAAGACAAACACCGTATTCCCAGGCGCAGAACACTTTAAATATATACTCCCACCATGTATATTTAATTGTCCATATAATCATTGGACAATACGGCAATATTGATAAAAATGAGGGGGAGTATATGTTAAATCGCTGTAAGTCCACGCGTAATACCGGCAATTGTACCTTTGGCGAACTGCCTGGTGCTGTTCCGGTGGAAATTCTGAATTACTTCCTTAATTACACCCTTGATTAATTTTCGCTGTTTTGGGATAAACGATTAATAATCGCGACCTTCAATCCGGGCAATAAAGCCTGTCTGGCGCTGATGGTCAGCAGAGCTGATTCGTCCTGCGCATCGGCGGTCACTTTTGCCTGCGCCCATACCGGATTCGGGAAATGCAGATCGTCGGTGTAGCGCGGAATAATATGCCAATGCAAATGCGGCACCATATTGCCAAAGCTGGCTAAGTTGATTTTATGTGGCTGCATTACCTCACGGATCGCCCACTCGACATGCCAGACGGCATCCATCACTTCATGGCGTTCTGCTGCCGGCAAATCCGTCATTTCTTTGATATGGTCATTCCACACCACGCGACAAAAACCCGGGTAATTGGCATCATCGACCAGCAATACTCGCCACCGCTGACTGGCAAAAATCACCTCCCCAGTTTGAGGATCGCACAACTCGCATGCTGGCGCCGTCTTCAGATTGCTGGTCAGCCCTCTATTCAAATTCACCATCAGACCAATACTCGTTCGATACCGCCGTTGTTGGCGCGCGCCACATAATCTGGCAACCAGTTGTCACCCAACACATGTTTGGCCATTTCGACCACGATGTAGTCTGCGGTCGTGCCGGAGTCTTCATCGTAGCGGGTTAAGCCTTGCAAACAGGCTGGGCAAGAAGTCAGGATTTTCACATCGCCGGCAAAACCATCGGCGCGCAATTTATCCGCACCTTTGAGCATTTCTTCTTCTTTACGGAAACGGATTTGCGTCGAAATATCCGGCCGCGATACTGCCAGCGTGCCGGCCTCACCACAGCAACGGTCGTTCTTTTCAATCTTCACGTTATCAATGGTCGTAATCAGCGCGTTCACGGTTTTAAGCGGATCTTGTAGCTTCATCGGCGTATGGCAAGGGTCGTGATACATATAGCGCGTACCATTGACACCTTCCAGCTTCATCCCTTTTTCCAACAAAAATTCATGAATGTCGATAATGCGGCAGCCCGGAAAAATTTTATCAAACTGGTAGGTCGCCAATTGGTCATAGCAAGTACCACAAGAAACCACCACAGTTTTAATATCGAGGTAATTCAGCGTGTTTGCCATCCGGTGGAAAAGGACGCGGTTGTCTGTGATCATCTTCTCGGCTTTGTCGAATTGCCCGGCACTGCGTTGCGGATAACCGCAGCACAAATAACCCGGTGGCAGCACGGTTTGCACACCGACATTCCACAACATCGCCTGGGTCGCCAGACCAACTTGTGAGAACAGGCGCTCCGATCCGCAACCAGGGAAATAAAATACTGCCTCAGTATCTGCCGTCGTAGTTTTGGGGTCGCGAATGATTGGGATGATTTTATCGTCCTCAATATCTAATAAAGCCCGTGCCGTTTTCTTCGGCAAATTGCCTGGCATTTTCTTATTGATAAAGTGAATCACCTGCTCTTTCATCGCAGGCTTACCCAAGGATGCCGGCGGTGCCTTAGTCTGTTTTTTCGCTAATTGCTTAAGTACCGTATTACCCAAGCGTTGTGCCGCAACACCCCAGCCAAAAATCACCTGACGGGCAGCTTTAATCGTCGCAGGGTCTTTCGCGTTGAGGAAAAACATCGCTGATGCAGTGCCTGGATTAAAGGATTTTTTATCCATCTTACGCAGCAAATTGCGCATGTTCATCGAGACATCGCCAAAGTCAATATCGACCGGACACGGCGTCAGACATTTATGGCAAACCGTGCAATGGTCGGCTACATCTTCAAATTCTTCCCAGTGCTTGATCGAGATACCGCGACGGGTCTGCTCTTCATACAAAAAGGCTTCGACCAGCAGGGATGTTGCCAGAATTTTGTTCCGTGGTGAGTACAGCAAATTTGCCCGCGGCACGTGGGTGGCGCACACTGGTTTGCACTTACCGCAACGCAGACAATCCTTGACACTATTGGCAATCGCACCGATATCACTTTGTTGCATGATCAGTGACTCGTGCCCCATCAATCCGAATGACGGCGTATAAGCATTACGCAGGTCGGCAGCAAACTCCGGCAGGTTAAGCAATTTGCCTTTGTTAAAGCGCCCTTCCGGATCAATCCGTAATTTGTACGAGCGGAAATCCTTGATCTCATCTTCCGTCAAGAACTCTAGCTTGGTGATGCCGATACCGTGTTCGCCGGAGATCACACCATTCAACGAACGCGCGAGCACCATGATGCGGGCAACGGCATGATGCGCCACTTGCAGCATCTCGTAATCGTCGGAATTGACAGGTAAATTGGTATGCACATTGCCGTCACCTGCATGCATATGCAAAGCCACGAAGACACGGCTGCGCAAGATTTTTTTATGAATCGCGCTGCATTCATCCAGGATCAATTTAAACGCGCTGCCATTAAAAATCTGACGTAAATGCGCACGGACTTCTTGCTTCCAAGAGACGCGAATTGTCCGGTCTTGCACAATACTAAATACCGTCGCATCAGTTTGTACTTGCAGGCGCTCATCAAAGACGAAGGCGAGCTTATCCAGTTCCAGCGCAACCAGTTCATCCCGTGCATCACGCAAAGGTTTGTCGAGCTGGGTTAATAAATACGTCCAACGTGCATGCGTAGCAGCGAGCAAACTCTTGGCCTGCAATACGCGATCTTCCAGTAATTCGTTAGCAGAAATATCGTCACCATCGGCATCTTCGCTTTTACCCAACGGCAGATTGCCTTTGACGAAAAACGCCTGCAATTGCTCCAGCATCGCCAACTTATTCTGGATCGATAATTCAATATTGATGCGTTCAATACCATCGGTATATTCGCCCATACGATCCAGCGGAATAACTACGTCTTCGTTAATTTTAAAGGCGTTGGTATGCTTAGAAATCGCCGCAGTTTTAGCGCGATCAAGCCAGAATTTTTTACGGGCTTCCGGACTGACTGCGACGAAACCTTCACCCACACGGGTGTTCGCCATACGCACGACTTCTGATGCAGCCTGCGCTACAGCGTTTTCATCATCGCCGACAATATCGCCAAACAAGGCCATCTTGGGCAAGACGCCACGTTTGGATTTGGTGGTGTAACCAACGGCGCGCAGGTAGCGCTCGTCCAGATGTTCTAAGCCAGCCAGACGCAGGGTCGAGAAATTCTCGCCTCCCTTTTTTGGCAAGCCATCAAGATAATCTTTGATCTCGACAATACTCGGAATCGCGTCCCGTGCCTGACCGAAAAACTCCAGACAAACCGTACGGGTAAATTTAGGCATCTTATGCAAAATCCAGCGCGCCGACGTGATCAGACCGTCGCAGCCTTCTTTTTGTACACCAGGCAAACCCGCCAGAAATTTATCGGTCACATCTTTGCCTAAACCCTCTTTGCGGAAAGTGCGACCAGGGATATCTAACTGCTCGGTTTTAAACGGCGTTTTTTCGCCAGGATGAGACCATTCCAGTTTGAACTTAGCTACTGCAACATCATGAATCTTGCCGAGATTGTGTTCAAGTCGTGTGACTTCCAGCCAATCGCCGTTGGGGTCGACCATTTTCCAAGAGGCCAGATTATCCAGCGCAGTGCCCCATAAAACCGCTTTTTTACCGCCTGCATTCATGGCGACATTGCCGCCTACGCAGGAGGCTTCTGCCGAGGTCGGATCAACTGCAAATACAAAACCTGCTTTGTCAGCGGCATCCGAGACCCGCTTGGTCACGACGCCGGCACCGGAATAAATCGTGGCGTATTCACGATCAACACCAGGCAACATCGTCATTTCGACCGCGCCTAATTGCTCTAATTTTTCGGTATTGATCACCGCTGACAATGGCGTAAGCGGAATCGCACCGCCTGTATAGCCGGTGCCACCGCCGCGCGGAATGATGGTCAGACCCAAGGTGATACAGCATTTGACCAGCCCCGCCATCTCATCTTCGGTATCTGGCGTGAGCACGACAAACGGGTATTCGACGCGCCAGTCTGTGGCATCCGTCACATGCGACACGCGGGATAAACCATCAAATTTGATATTGTCTTTTGCAGTGTATTTTGCCAACAGCTTATTGGAACGCTTGCGCAAGTCATAGGTATCGCGGAATTCTTTGGCGAATTGGGCGACAGCTTTGCGCGCTGCCTGCACCAAAATTTCTACGCTGTTGCTGCGCTCGCCGTCATCATCATTAATCGTGCTGAGGCGACGCTTTTCCACTTCCGCCAGACGGTGATTTAGCGCATCGATCAGGGCTTGGCGACGCTTAGGATTGTCCAGCATGTCGTCTTGCAAATACGGATTGCGGCGCACCACCCAGATATCGCCTAGCACTTCATAGAGCATACGGGCAGAACGTCCTGTTTGGCGCTTACCACGCAGCTTGTCCAGCAAATCCCAGGCATCTTCGCCCAACAGGCGGATCACAATTTCGCGATCTGAAAACGATGTGTAGTTATAAGGAATTTCGCGCACGCGGGTAGGCGTAGCGCCGGGAGCGAGGTCAGAAAGTAGAGCTTGAATTTGTGCTGGAGCGTTCATCAGTGGGATCTTTTGGACTGATCAAGGGCGGCAAAGTGATACATCGATTTGCATTACATGCGTATCAATTGAGTATCACATGGGCATCACATAAAAATTATATGCAAGCCCTGCCGCCAGATTTAAATATGCTAGGAAATTACAAACCATTCTAGCCTATTGCGGCGCACCACGCGGTAACAGCCTTACGCTTAATACGCCTTACCAGCCATACAAACTGAGGAATATTTTGATTTTTCCTAAGATTATTTGGCGAAGAGTTATTGAAAGATTTTGAAAAATAAAGGGAGTATGTGGGAAAATACCACCTAACGTCCAACAAACATATGGACGTAATAATATACACATAGCAGTATATTATTTCGCCTTAGACAATGGGATTGAACTGGTATTGAAATTGGTATCGAACCAAATTATTGTGAGACAGGAGGATTTTTATGCCAACAAATCTGCCAGTCCACGCCAGAAACCATCCGGAACATTGAGCAATAGCCAGGTCATTAGTAGGTAACGCAAAAATTTACCGATGGCCATGTACATCACGCTGGGCCAAAAAGGGAGTTTGAGCCACCCGGCCAAGGTGCAGATCGGATCGCCAATCCCTGGCAACCAGGCAAGTAACATCGTCTTAGCACCGAAGCGCCGGAGCCAGCGAAACCAAGTGGTATCGCGTTCCGCGGCAAACGCTTTTTTAGCGTAATAGCCCATCCAATAATCGACCACGCCACCCAAGGTATTGCCCACAGTGGCGACAAACATTACCGCCCAATATAAATTGGGATTCGCCTTAATTACAGCAAAAACAGCCGGTTCTGATCCCAGAGGTAATAAAGTCGCAGAGATAAAGCTAATCAAAAATACCGAAGTCAACCCGACCTCTGGCAGTGCCAATAAATTTAATAAACCATGAATCGCTGCCTCTATCATACTAATCCGATACTGTTGTAGTGCGTCTGTAGTGCTGTTATGGTGCCGTCGTGGTGCCGCGATGCTACTTAAACAGCGCTCTTGTGGCGCTGTTATGGTGTCTTAAATATGGCATCCATTATAATGACATGCTATTTACTATCGTTTTTGTACGCTATTTGCATGATTTCTATGCTTTTTTACTACCCCGACTAAGTCAAATCACCTCCAACATCACCTCCATGACGACCGATTATCTTAAAAAAATCCTGACAGCCCGCGTCTATGACGTGGCATTTGAAACACCGCTGGAATTTGCTCCTAGCTTGTCAGCTCGCATGGAAAACCGAATTTTGTTTAAACGCGAAGATATGCAAAGCGTCTTCAGCTTTAAGATACGCGGTGCGTACAACAAAATGGCACATTTGACCGCAGCACAATTAAAACGTGGGGTGATTTGTGCGTCTGCTGGCAATCATGCGCAGGGTGTTGCGATGTCTGCCGCCAAGCTCAATTGCAAAGCGGTGATCGTGATGCCAACCACCACGCCACCGGTGAAGATAGATGCGGTGCGTACGTTTGGCGGTAGCAATGTCGAAATCGTCTTGCATGGTGACTCGTATAGCGACGCTTATGCGCAGGCGGTTTTGCTGGAAAAGAAGCAGAAACTGACTTTCGTTCATCCCTTTGATGACCCTGATGTCATCGCCGGGCAAGGTACGGTGGGGATGGAAATTTTGCGTCAACATGCACAGCCTATCCATGCGATTTTTGTCGCGATTGGCGGCGGCGGCTTGATTTCTGGCGTTGCAGCCTACGTCAAAGCTGTGCGCCCGGACATCAAAGTCATCGGGGTGCAATCGGTTGATTCCGACGCTATGGCACGCAGTATCAAGGCTGGAAGGCGTATTACTTTAAACGACGTTGGCCTGTTCTCCGACGGCACAGCCGTCAAATTGGTCGGCGAAGAAACTTTCCGCATCACCAAAGAGCTGGTCGATGACATCATCCTGGTCGATACTGACGCAATCTGCGCGGCAATCAAAGACGTATTTCAAGACACACGCAGTATTTTAGAGCCCGCCGGTGCCTTAGCCGTTGCTGGCTGCAAAGCGTATATTGAATGCGCCAAAGCGAGCAAAAAACCGCTGAAGAATGAAACTTTAGTCACTATCGCTTGCGGCGCGAATATGAACTTCGACCGCCTGCGTTTTGTGGCAGAACGCGCTGAAGTCGGTGAAGCACGTGAAGCGGTTTTCGCGGTGACGATCCCGGAAGAACGCGGTAGTTTCCGCCGTTTTTGTGAACTGGTCGGCGCACGCAATGTGACGGAATTCAACTACCGTATCAGCGATCAAAAGGCCGCGCATATTTTTGTCGGCGTCCAGGTCAGTAACCGGGACGATTCCAGCAAAATCGCCAGGAATTTTGTCAAACAAGGCTTCCCTACGCTCGATCTGACACATGATGAATTAGCCAAACTGCATATTCGTCATCTGGTCGGCGGCAAAAGTGCGCTGGCTGAAAATGAATTACTGTACCGCTTTGAATTTCCAGAGCGTCCGGGCGCATTAATGCGCTTTTTAAATAGCATGGCACCGAACTGGAATATCAGCTTATTTCACTACCGCAACCACGGTGCAGATTACGGACGAACTTTAGTCGGTTTGCAGGTTCCAAAGAAAGAGATGAAGGCATTCAAAGAGTTCCTGAACTCACTAGGCTACCGCTATTGGGATGAAAGCAGCAACCCAGCCTATCAGTTGTTTTTGGGTTAATTCAACGATCTATAGTGATGCCAACCTTACAAAATTTGATGCTATGACAGAACCAAAACCAGACTCCAAGCAAAATTTACCGATCAAGCCAGCACCGCACTCCCCCGAGCAATCATTGTTGGGCAAGCCTGCGACCTATCAATCGGAGTACGACGCTAGTCTACTGTTTCCGATTGCGCGCGCCGGTAAGCGGGAAGAAATTGGCATTCATAACAGCACATTGCCCTTTTTTGGTCTGGATATCTGGAATGCCTATGAAGTCTCGTGGCTCAATTTGCGTGGCAAACCCCAAGTGGCAATTGCCACCATCAGCGTGCCGGCAGACTCGCCCAATATTGTTGAATCCAAATCCTTTAAGCTCTATCTCAACTCATTCAATCAAACCAAGTTAGCAGGTGCAGATGCTTTAATCAGTTTGCTACAAGCCGATTTGTCTGCCGGTTTCGGTGCGCCGGTGCATGTCACACTGACCTTGGCAGAACAGTTTGGACAATTAAAGATGCTTGAGTTGGAAGGTAGTTTACTGGACAGGTTAGATATTGAGGTCAGCAGCTACACACCGAATCCGTCCCTGCTACAAGCTAATCAAGAATCTGTACCAGTGGAAGAAACCTTAGTCTCTCATCTGCTCAAATCAAATTGCCTAGTGACCGGACAACCGGATTGGGGCAGCGTGCAAATCCGTTATGTAGGACCACAAATCGAGCAGGAAAGTCTGCTGCAATATCTGATCGGATTTCGCGACCATAACGAATTCCACGAACAATGCGTAGAGCGCATCTTCTGCGACATCATGCAGCATTGCAAACCGCAAAAATTATCGGTCTATGCGCGCTATACCAGACGCGGCGGACTAGATATTAATCCATGGCGTAGTAATTTCAGCACAGGTCAGAAGCCTCCCAACGCTAGAAATGCACGTCAGTAATTGACGCCAGTAAGGTACTCCAATAATGCTCATTGTTAAGGCATATCAATAATTTTTAATCTTAATTACCTCACTATGTTGAACTCTATTTTAAAAAAAACTAGTCTTTTTCTTTACTTCAGTATTGTGGGCGTCTGCGCAAGTGCTCCTGCAATGGCACTAGAAACGCCAGAAGTGCAATCCGCCAACGCTGCGGCAATAATGCCAGCACCTCAATCAGCAGAAGATATGAGCTGGTGGCAACGATTTAAATCTGACTCGGAAGCTAAAGCACATAAAATAATGGACGAAGGAGATTTATCCATTATGCTTTCTGGCTACGCACATCATGGCCGGGGTACTTACACGCGTGAGCGAATTGCCGAATTAAACGAAGATGCTTGGGGTATGGGTTTTAGCAAGCAAATCCGGGATGCTAAAGATAATGAAGAATCTTTGTATGCACTAGGCATTACCGACTCTCATTACAAACCACAACTGATGGCGGGCTATGCTTACCAGTGGATGAAACCTCTGGGGTCGCTTGAGGCGGGACTTGGATACACAACGCTGTTGATCAGCCGTGCCGACTACTTTCACCATTTTCCATTCCCTATCGTATTGCCGGTAGCATCAATCGGCACAAGAAGCAGCAAAATAATGGCGGCTTATGTGCCGCGCTTATCAAAAAATAAGGGAAATGGTGATGTACTGTTGGTATTCGTCCGATTTGATCTTAAGTAGTTGTGACACTGCCGTGCATCGGTTACATTAGCCAATAATTAATATTTCAGCCCCAGCCATATTGTTGTGAGTTCCATAGCCAAGTTAAGCAGTACGAAAAATGACATTGCTAATAGCAATGATTGGCAAGCTGCGCTGTTAGAACATCATCCAGACGCAATTTATGTGTTTATTGATGAGATGTTGGTCTATACCAACATCGCTGGTGTTACTTTGTTGAAAGCAGAATCCGCTACGCAAGTTCTGGGTAAAAAGGCAAACGAGTTTTTATTGCTTCCATTCGAACCGAGCGGTGCATCTCTGTCTGCGTCCTACTCCGCAACTCAGTCTTTAAGTCACTTACTAGATCAACAGCTAGTACTACAAGCAGATTGCGCTACGCAAATATGTCAGTGTAGACAAATGGATGGCGAATATCGACAGGTAGATGTACGTGGCGCGTATTTTTCATATCAATCCAAAGCCGCAATACAACTGGTGGTGCGAGAAAATAAAAACGTCTCCGCCTCTGATTTAGCAACTTCTGATTCAAACTCCCTCAAGTATGTAACCAGGCACAAATCTAGTCGTGTCCATGAAGCTTTGCATCACGAGAAAGAAATTCTCGAAATGATTGCTCTGGACAAACCGCTTGCACATATTTTGCAAGATGTTTGTGACCGCATGGAACGCTTGCTGGACAATGAGGCTCTATGTGCCATCATGATGTTTGATGAGCGTAATCAAAGCTTGCAACTAGGCGCAGCGCCATCGCTGCCTGCAGAATTTTGCGTCTCCATAGAATCACTTCCGATTGGTTTGCATAATGGATCGGGCCCGGCGGCAATCCACCACAACAGAATTATTGTGGTGGACGATATTGCACATAATCCGCTTTGGGAGCACGGTCGCAAACTAGCGCTTAAGCATGGCTTGCGCTCTTGCTGGTCAGTGCCAATCACCACGGCTTTTAATGTGGTGCTCGGAACGGTGGATATTTACCACCACACCAAACGTAGCCCTAGTGAGGATGAGCAAGCATTAATAAAAGATGCGACCGATCTGATTGCTTTAGCAATCGACAAAAAAAACATGGAGCAAAGTCTGGAAGAAAGCGAACAGCGCTACCGCTCTGTCGTCACTAATCTGACTGAAGGTATTATGGTGGTTGCTCCTGGTGGACAAATTCTGACTTGTAATCCCAGCGCCATGCGAATTTTAAAAATCAATTCGAATGATGCGCAAAATGCTGGTCGTCGTCATCGCTACTTCAAGCGCATTATCAACGAAGATGGCACAGAACAAAAAATGGGAGACGATTTAGTCTCCAAAGTGTTTCGTACCAATGTACCTATCCTGAATTTATCTATAGGGCTGGAACTGCGTGACCGTTCTATTGCCTGGTTAGTCGTGAATGTTTTACCGATCAGTCAAATCAGTAGTAAAGCAACGACTGCCGTCCTGATCTCATTTACGGACACCACAGAGGTCAGAGAAACTCAGCGCCAGTTGCAATATATCGCGTCCCACGATGCACTGACGGGCTTGCCGAACCGGCACCAACTCCATCAACGTTTGCAGCATGCTTTGTTTAATGCCAAGCATAATCAGCATAAAGTGGCCGTGTTATTTCTGGACTTGGACCGTTTTAAAAATGTGAATGACACCGCCGGACATGCAGCAGGGGATAGTCTGCTTAAAGACGTAGCGACCAGACTTAATTCCTGCATCCGGACCAGCGACATGCTGACGCGTTTAGGCGGCGATGAATTTGTGATTGTAGCCGAAGCGTTTGATACCGCTTTACATCTGAAAGAATTAGCCGAGCGGGTGCTGGCGCAAATGCGTGAGCCTTTCCTTATTGAGGGAAACGAATACCATCTCGGTACATCCATTGGTATTAGCATTTTTCCGCATGATGCTGACGATGCATTGACTTTACTGCGTAGCGCCGATTCCGCCATGTATTATGCAAAAGAGCTGGGACGAAATAACTACCAGTTCTTTACTACCGAACTGAATGTCCGCGCCCAGCATCGTTATACCTTGGAGAAAAACTTACGCCGTGCGCTAATAGAAGAAGAATTTTTGGTTTATTACCAACCCAAAGTCTGCTTGAGCACCTCACGCATACTGGGCGCAGAGGCACTGATACGCTGGCAAATGCCGGAATCTGGCTTGATTCCACCAACAGACTTTATCCCGATTTCAGAAGAAATTGGTTTGATTCTGCCTATTGGTCGCTGGGTTTTAGAACAATCCTGCAAACAGACCAAAGTATGGCGCGACACCCTCATCCCGGATCTGGTCGTCAGCGTCAATATTTCGCCACGTCAATTCCAAGATCCTGGTCTGGTGAAGTTTATCCATCAGGTATTAGAGGAAACCAGCCTACCAGCCAATGCGTTGCAACTAGAGATTACCGAAGGCTTATTAATGGGGGAAATTGACCTGTTGTTACCGGTATTTGCAGCGATTAAAAAATTGGGTGTGAGTATTTCTTTGGATGACTTTGGTACTGGATTCTCGTCACTGTCTTACCTGCAACGCTTCCCGATTGATAATCTGAAAATTGATCGTTCGTTTATCCGCGAGATTCCAGAAAATCAGGATTCTGTGATTTTGACGCACGCCATTATTGCGATGGCGAATGCGCTTGGCATGAGTGTTACCGCTGAAGGTGTAGAAAAAGCAGAGCAAATGTTTTTCCTGACGGAATCTGGTTGCCAGGAAATGCAAGGCTATTATTTTAGCAAGCCGCTGCCAAAAGACGAGTTTGAACAATTGCTAATTAGTCATACCCGCTAAACTGACCAAAGCTTTTCGTCATGCGGTCTTAAGCTTGCTTTAGAAGTTTTATCCGTTTTTCAACAATTTCTCTTAGCGTTTCTGTTAAAGCTTTTGTTAGTATTTTTGTCAATTAGGCAGACAAAGAAAAGAAGCCTATAATTTGCCAGATGCACCTCTTGTGCATCGCACCATTTTGCTGAAATACAGATCTTGCGTCATGACAAACATTGCGAAAATACTCCCCCTCTCCAACGTCTTACTGGACTTAGAAGTGTCCAGCAAAAAAAGAGCCTTTGAACAAGCTGGCCTGTTATTTGAAAATAATTGCAGTATTGCTCGCTCTACCGTCTCGGATAACCTGTTCGCCAGAGAACGTCTGGGTTCAACCGGGCTTGGTCATGGCGTTGCTATTCCGCATGGCCGCATCAAGGGATTAAAAGCACCGATTGCGGCATTCGTGCGTCTGGCAGAGCCGATTCCTTTCGAGTCTCCAGACGGACAAGCAGTCAGTATTTTAATTTTTCTGCTTATGCCGGACAATGTGATGCAGCAACATCTGGAGATATTGTCTGAAGTTGCTGAGATGCTATCCAATGAGGCATTTCGGGATACGCTCAATAGCGAAGCTAGTGCTGGTGCTATTTATGAAAAAATTATCGCCTGGCAGCCCAACCCACAATTTGTCTAGCATAGTAAAACAAAGCGCAAACCTGCGGTAATTGCGCTCTGTTGTCGTTCTTGTCCACGTCCCACCCATTGATTTTAATCAAGCTACCATGCCACTACTGACCGAACTGACCATACAAAAAATCTTTGATGACAATCGGGATGCAATGCAGTTAGGCTGGTTTGCCGGATTCTCAGGTGGTGACAAACAAATTACGGGCGACGCCACCTCTTCTGCGGATCAGGTTGGTCATCTTAACTTTATACATCCCGGGCGTATTCAGGTGCTAGGGCATCAAGAACTGGCCTACTTCCATCGATTACCATCGCATTCACGCGGTAATTTGATTAAAGAATTGATTGCCGGTGCGCCACCGGCACTGATCGTGGCACAAGGATTAGAAACGCCGCAAGCGATTCTAGCCACATGCGACGACAATAATATTCCCCTGTTTTCTACCCCCTTACCTTCTGCACAGGTAATCGATTTTTTACGCGTTTATCTGTCCAAAAAGCTGGCACAACGCACGACTATGCATGGCGTGTTTATGGATGTGCTTGGAGTTGGCGTATTAATCACAGGCGAATCTGGCCTGGGTAAAAGCGAACTGGGGCTGGAGCTGATCTCCCGCAGTCATGGACTGGTGGCAGATGATGCGGTGGAATTTTCGCGTATCGCTCCCAATATGATAGAAGGTCGCTGTCCGGAATTATTACAAAATTTACTGGAAGTACGTGGCCTTGGTCTGCTCGATATCAAAGCAATTTTTGGCGAAACCGCGGTGCGTCGCAAGATGCGCCTCAAGCTAATTGTGCATCTGGTCAAGCGCAGCACGCTGGAAGAAAATTATGAACGTCTGCCGATTGATTCTCCCAAGCAAGAAGTATTGGGATTGCCAATCCGCAAAGTTGTCATCCCTGTCGCTGCCGGCCGGAACATCGCGGTTTTACTAGAGGCCGCAGTACGCAACACCATATTGCAACTACGCGGCATCAATACATTAGAAGATTTTATGGAAAGACAACGTCGTGCCATGAATGAAGAGTCTAATTAATTGCTTCATTTCACTAGCAGATCCGCAAAATTGGTACGACATGGTATGAAGCAGACCCTATTTATTACGAATAGAGCTGTGATGTGGATATGCGATATGGCTATGGTGTTTCACATAAACTATTTTCATACTTGAAATGGATAAAATGTCACATAGCGACATGAATTAAATGCCAAAATATGGGTGCTTAATATCTACTCTTTTTGGCAATCATGCGCATCTTACTTATCTCTGGTATTTCTGGCTCCGGCAAATCGGTCGCCTTGAACGTGGTGGAGGACGCTGGATTTTATTGCGTCGACAACTTACCACCGAGCTTGCTACCGGGACTTATCAGCACCTTAATCAGCGAAGGCATTCAATCCACCGCGGTGGCAATTGATTCGCGCAGCGCGCATTTGCTCACCAGCTTGCCCAGCACAATACAAACACTCCGCAATGAGGGACATGAAGTAAAGATCTTGTTTTTAACGGCAAGCACTGAATCTCTGGTCGCACGATTTTCTGAGACACGCCGCACTCATCCTTTGTCTCATCGCTTGCAAAGAGATCACGCCATGGGCGACAGGCTTAGCCTAATGGAATGCATAAGGGAAGAAAGAGAAATTCTATCACCTATCCAACTGCTAGCGCATGTAATCGATACCTCCAGTCTTAGTGCAAATACCTTGCGCGATTGGGTGAAAACCGTGGTGCAAATTGAGCATGCCCCCCTTGTCGTGATGTTTGAATCTTTTGCATTTAAGATTGGGGTACCGCTGGATGCTGATTTTGTTTTTGATGTGAGAATGTTGCCCAATCCTCATTATGATATTCAGCTGCGCCTGTTAACCGGGCTGGATCTTCCGGTAATTGAATATCTTAACGGGCAAATGATGGTGCATGATCTGTATGAGGACATACGACGGTTCATTGAAAAATGGCTGCCATCGTTTAAAAGCGATAATCGTAGCTACCTGACAGTGGCAATTGGTTGCACTGGAGGCCAGCATCGTTCAGTCTATATGGTGGAGAAACTGGCAGAGTATTTTAAGAAAACTGAGCAAGTATTAGTCAGACATCGTCGTATAGGGTAAAAATATACTCCCCATGTGTATAATTTATTACCTATGTAATCATTGGCCGATAAGCTATTTTATTGAAATTCATAGAGGAGTATATTAAATCCGGTCTTAACTTATGTCTTAACTTTACTCTCAACTAAGGTCTTAATTTAAGCCTCAACTAAGACTTTTCACATCTTCTTTTTATCGCTTGCCATCGCAGCCCGGAAGTACAAACTCAGCAACTCCATGCAGGCGACAGCACAGCGATGCAAACTTAAGCCATCACCACACGCCGCATTTTCTGCGCCACATACGACAAGCTGGCGATCGTCAAGGCAACACAAACTCCTAGTGCAATCATGGTTACGACCATGCTCAAGGCCTCGCCTTTTAAGACTTTATTCATCATCTGGTTTTGTGCCAGTACCGGAACCCAGCGGAACCAGGTCGGTTCTGGTCCGGTTGAAAATAACATCATCATCGGTACCATGTTCACCACAAGAATAAACATTTGATTACGGACTTGGGCTTCTTTATAGCTTTTACAATCTAGCGCAATCGCTACCTGCACGGCTGCCAGACTAGCGGCTAAGGGCAACAAGACCAATAAGAATCCCATTGCATCTTTGACCCCGAACTGGAATAAAGCCCGTAAGGTCTCATTGCGTATCAGCCATTGCGATGGAAAAAAACTCAGTACCGTCAGCACCACAACTAACATACTGACCGTCGCCACCGCGCCCCATTTGCCGACCGCCAATTGCCATCCAGAGACTGGGTTCATCATCAATGGCTCCAGCGATCCACGCTCGCGCTCGCCAGCGGTGGCGTCAATCGCGGCGTACATGCCGCCCATCAAAATTGCCATTAACATCGCCATCGGCAACATGCTGGTAATGCTGTCTTTACGCTCTTCGGGGCGGCTTAAATAACGCTCTTTCACTTCAATCAATTGCAAGATTTCTGGCGATACACCCCGCATCATTAAGCTCATCACCGCGCCTTCCTGGGTATAAGCATCTAAAATTCTTTTCAGCGGTCGTAAACCAAATTCAGCTTGTTTGTTCGACGTGTCATAGGCGATTTCTAAAGTCACTTTTTGACCCGCTGCCAGCTTTTCATCGAAACCATCCGGGACCAATAACACGGGCTGATCCAATTCTTTACTACGGGATTTGGCGACATAATCTGCCGGTGCAGGCTTGACTTTATAACCTTGGCGCAAAATGAAATTTTCTAAGCTGGGCGCATTGTTGATACCAACTACCAACACGGATCTTTTCTCTTCTTGCGACTCCACTTGCGACAAGACCTCGGACATAATGACCAGCAGCATTGGCACTAAAAATAGCGAGCTAAAAATGACGATGAGCAAGGCACGGCGGTCACGCATAGCATCCATCATTTCTTTACGAAAAATAGCAAGCATGGCTTTCATCAGTATGTCCTCTCAGTCGCTATTACTGAACTAATTTCTGAATTAATTTCTAAATTAATCGCTGGCTTAGTTGCTGAACTAATTGCTGAATTAGTGTCACGATTTAAAAACGCTAGCTTGACAAACGCGTCTTCAAAATTCGGCTCCTCCGCTTGCTGTAACAATTCCGCCACCGTGCCTTTCGCCACATTGCGCCCTTGTGCAACGATCACTACCTGATCGCACAAACGTTCAACTTCTTGCATGATATGAGTAGAAAAAATGATGCACTTACCGCCACCTTCCGGTGACCTTAGCCAGCGTAAAAAATCACGCAGTGCCCGGGTGGCAACCACGTCCAGACCATTGGTTGGTTCGTCCAGAATAATATTTTTAGGGTTGTGAATTAAAGCCCGCGCTAGAGCAGTTTTCATTCTCTCGCCCTGACTAAATCCATCGGTACGCCGGTCCAGTAATGCCGTCATCTCCAGCCAATGAGCAAGCTGATCAGTGCGTTGTTCAATCAAACTACGCGACATGCCATGCAAGGTGCCGTAGTAAAAAATATTTTCACGTGCGGTTAAACGTGGATACAGTCCACGCGCATCGGACAAAATACCCATATTGGATTGTGTGCCTTGCTGACCGGCTCTGACCTTAATACCGTCAACTGTAATCTCGCCACGATCAGATTCCAGCAGCGACGCTACCATACGCAGAGTTGTCGTTTTGCCGGCACCGTTAGCGCCTAACAAGCCAGTAATCGCGCCATCGCTTGCGGCAAAACTAACGCCATCAACTGCCTTCACCATTTCTTGCTGACGCTTACCAAAATTGAGGTTGAAGGCAAATTTTGGCTTACCCTGACGTACAAAGGCTTTGTGTAAATCATGGACGATGATCATGGTTTAGCTCCTTGCGGCGCTACTGTTTCTGGCATCGGCGTGGTGGGCAAAGTAATAGTCGGCGTAATAGACGGAACCTGCCACGCTAACGGTCGCGGGATCTGGTGTACACATTTCGCATCGACCTTAATCGCGTCCTGATCTTCTTTGGCATTGAAGTAGCGATACACCACATCACGCACACATCCTTGCGATAACAAACCATGGCCTGCATTGTCCATCGTGATGTGGCGAGCATTTGCACCAAGCGCTTTAGCGACGCTGTTGCCATGGCGGGTAGGGGTTACCGGATCGATGCCGCCACTGAGCAACAAAACCGGTGCCGGGCTGACTGGAATGGTATAAAAAGCTGGCGGAATTACGGCATGCGGCCAATTGGCACAGATCGCCCCATACATGCCGTCCATGAGTTTTTCAAAATCATCGCTAGCGGGTTTCAATATTGGATGTGCATACGCTTCACCACACCAGACTGAAAAATGCATACCATAAGCAATGCCCAAAGGAGAAGGCAAACCCAGTGCGCCGCTTAAGGTAATCAGGGGCGCATAATTAGCTTGCTCCGCCTGCGTCAACGCGTAGGGTAAAGCGGCTGCACTGGTAGGCGCATACAAAGTTTTATGCACCAAACTCAGCAAGGTATTGCGACTGATCGTGACCGGGATTTTATTGCCCAGACGTGGATGTATTACCGTGGTGGATTGCGGCAGACTCGCTAATAATTTTTTCCAGCGCGCGGCCAGATCAGGATAAGCCTTGTTGCAACGCGCATCTTTAGCACAATCTGCGAAGACGCCGTCTAGGGCCTTTTGCGCGTCGGCAGCAGGCAAGCGCATGTCGGGCGGCACGACGCCATCAATCACTAAACGCCGGACAGATTGTGGATATTGGCGCAAAAATTCTAAGCCGACTCGCGTCCCGTAGGATGCACCAACCAAATTGATTTTTCCGTAAGCCTGGCTAAGCCGCACTGCCTCCAAATCTTGTACTGCAATGCTGGTACTAAAAAACCGCAAGTCACCATAGGGCAAGGCCTGCAACTTCTTCAGGCAAGCAAGTGCTAACTTTACGGTACCGTTGGTATCTGCCAGATCGCCACCGCTCTCTAGCTCTGGACATTGCAGCGGTGCGCTTTGCCCTGTCCCGCGCTGATCGACAAAGACCAAATCACGGCGACGATTTAAACGCCCTAATACTGTCTTCCCCCAAGCCGCAGCATTGATGGCACTTTGCCCCGGTCCGCCTGCGAGGACAAAGACCGCATCACTTAATTTGTTTTTATCTTGCGAGGGCACCACAACGAAATGCACAGTAATTTTTTTACCTGCGGGCTGAGCAGGGTCAAGCGGACGCTGAATCTGACCACATTGCACCTCTTGCGGATAATCAGCAATACGGCAAGAGCTGGTCTTGACTCTAGCGGTCATTTCAGCAAGAGTTTGCGCTGATACTTCAGCTGACACTTGCGCTGACAATTGAGCTGATGTAGCAACAGAATTCACCAGCATGAAGGCAAGGCCAAAACCCATACGACAACTGAGATTAGCGACGGAGTTAAGCGAGTTCATCTGTTTTAAATTTCTAAAAATAGTATTGTAGATGTTGCGGCATTTGTAAAAAGCAAGCCTACAAGATCAAGAGCTTTTATTTACGATTTTTGCAGCGCAGACCCTAAGTTTGCACTGCTCGTATTCAATTCGGCAAGCTTGCGATGAAATCTCTTTTAATACGATGAAACATCATAAAACTCGGATCAAAATACCGGCATCAAAGTTCCAGTAAATATTTTTTCACAGGCGCTGGTAAAGCGGCTTGTCCCACCTGCCTTAAATCCAGCCAGACATAACGCGATTCGGCGACTTGGGATGCGAGCTGCGCCAGATTAAATTGCAGCACTTGCGCATGTAATTTGAAGTGGGTAAACCCATGTAAAAATCCTGGCAATTGCCGGATATCTGTCACTTCCCCAAATTGATTTGCTACTTGTTTTGCCGCCAAACTTTGCTCTGGCAAAGTGCTGCTAAAGTCCAGCAAATCACCCATGGGACTGTCGGGATTTAATTCCTGCATGCCGTCCAGTTCGGGCAGCGATAACAAGCCGCCCCAGATGCCGCTGTCAGGCCGTTGCTCCAGCAAGACTCGTCCCTGATGCCGTAGCACCAGCATCAAAGTATGCTTTTCTTTTGGTTCTTTTTTCGGTTTGCGGGTTGGCAATTCAGCGGTGCGGCCTTGTGCATAAGCGACGCAAGATGCTTGCAAAGGACAGCGCGGGCAATCAGGGCTGCTGCGGGTACACAGCGTCGCGCCTAAATCCATCAAACCTTGTGTGTAGGCCTGGATATCCGTTTCTGGCAACAAGGCTTGTGCACGCAGCCATAAATCGTCTTCTATCGTCTTAATCCCCGGATAACCGGCAATCCCGAATACCCGGGCAAAAACCCGTTTGACATTGCCATCCATAATCGCCGCACGGGTACCGTAAGAGAACGCCGCCACCGCTGCCGCAGTGGAGCGACCAATCCCGGGTAATTGCTGCAATAAAGCAGGGTCTGACGGAAACTGCCCGGCATAATTCGCCACCACATCCTTGGCACATTGGTGCAAATTGCGCGCCCGGGTGTAATAGCCCAAGCCACTCCAGTGCGCCATCACCTCTTCAGCAGGCGCAGCGGCTAAGGCAAACACCGTCGGAAAACTCTCTAAAAACCGCTGATAGTAAGGGATCACCGCCGCCACCTGGGTCTGCTGCAACATAATTTCAGACAACCAGACGCGATAAGCGTCCCGGCTCTGCTGCCAGGGCAAATGATGCCTGCCATGCTGTTTTTGCCACGCAATCACGGCATGAGAAAAGCTGGGGTCGTGGTACTTGGATGCCACCTGATCCGGCATAGCCGGCGAATTGGGCGGAATGGACTTAGCAGTGGTGCGAGGTTTCATTGAACTGGTTCTAAAAATAATCTGCGATGAGTATAAAAGCTTTTTTTGGAAACTTTCTGTCAAATGTAAAAACGATTTCCAACCGAGACTTTCTATTGGGGTTTGAGTTGATGACGGATACACTTTTCTAGTGCAATTTACTTATCGCGGTTAAGCTACTGCCTCGGCGGCTTTTTAAACATAGCTCGTGCAGACATATTAAACATACTCCCTATATGTATTTATTAATCGTCCATATATTAATTGGACAATACGGTATTTATATTAATTTTTAAGGGGAGTATATTAAAACCCTCAACATAAAATAATTAAAAAAAACTAATCGTCAGCATAAGACTGGCCAGACAAGTTGGGCTAATCCAATCAGCAGTCGGAAGACTCGAGCAATTACCCTCCCCCGTATCAAACTGGTGTAGAAACCATATCAAGTTGAGGCAATGCTCGAGTCAATTTCAGCCGATTACTGCCTGCGATGGCAGATGCTGAAAATAAAGGCAAATTTAGTCGAAAAATCCGCATCTCTGCTTGCAAAGAAAGATGAAGCCGAGGATAATCCGCGCTTCGATTCTCCAAGTCCTCGGATGAATAAAAAAGCCCGCTTTCATCAGCGGGCTTTTTTCATCTTTAATATCGTGGACTTAGCAGATTAATAAGAATTTGTTGCTGTACTAGATTTTGCTCAATGAAAAATAATTCAACTGACTCCACTCGTATCACTCTTCAAAAAAGCGCATCCACTCTCACGCTAGGGATTAAAAGCCGTCCTGCCAAAGACGCGTCAGCCATGCAACATCCGGGTTCGGCGCAAGTGCAGACCAAGATGATTGCGGTACAAACTGCGGTACACGAACAAATTCTTAGCGATGCCACACCAACCATTATCACGGCACCGGTGACTGTGATTACCAAACGCCGCTCGAAATTAGCGCCAGCTTTGCCACAAGTATTACCGGAAGTAATTGCAGAAGCAGAACATAGTGCCGCGACTGAGAAAGCCGCTAGTGCTGACACCGATGCAAACATCACCATCGTTACCGAGCCAACGACTGCGGAAGATGCGCCGTTACCAGCCAACATGGGGATGTCGGCTAAACTTATCGTCCCTGCACCAGAAGTCATCGCCGAGATCAGCGATGCGCTTGCCATGTTTGAGCCTGCAGTAGCGAGCAGTTTGCCGCAGACCACGCCAGCCACGCCATTGCTGGCAGAACCAGCAGAAGCGATGGCGAAAGCAGTAACGGTCATTGACGAGCCGTTTGCAGATTACTACGCAGCCAGCACGACTTCAGACAACAAACCACCTGTCGTCGTAATCAAGAAATCGGGCTCACGCTTATTGAAAAAAACACTGGATAAGACTGCAGAAGCATCTGTATCGAGCGGACAAAATACAGAAAATCTTAGCGATCAAACCAGTGTTGAAATTAAGCCAGACGCTGCCAATTCCAATGCGATAGCAGGATCGACAACAAAACAGGGCGCGAGCAATGTCAGTATCAGTGAAAAACGTGCGCCGCGTGTGTGGACCCAAGCTAGCCCGGCAAAAGTAGCAACGCCGCCAAAACCGGTCTTGCAGTCGATGTCCGATGGAAGACCCGATGCGAAGCGAGAAAAATTAGCCGTCGCACCAGTCACCATCATATCGCCGACCTCGGCAATGTCAGTAACACCGGCGGCATCTGTGTCGCCAACAGTATCAGCGGCATCGACAATATCAGCAGCCTCAGCAGCATCCAAACTGTCCGCGTTAGAGAGCATAGATACCTCAAGCTACACTTTTCCAAGCGTCAAAGAAGCCGCTAAACGTGGTCGTAAGCCTAGCGAATTTCAATTCGAGAATGAAGAAATCCGCGCCTTAAACGCGGTTGAATCTGCTGAACTAAAATCCGTCGCCAGAGCAAAAGCCAGAAAAGCCGGCACCGGCAACTCAGGTAGCGCCAACGCGGCAAGATCAGCAGAACAGTTAGAGCATTATCGTAAAAAACTCACCAAGCTCATCAATATCGGCAAAGATCGCGGCTACCTCACGCATGCCGAAATCAATGACCATTTGCCAGAAGATGTGTCTGATCCAGAAATGGTTCAGAGCATCATCAGTACACTCAACGACATGGGTGTGGCAGTGTACGACCGCGCACCCGATGCGACCTTATTGCTGCTGACAGACAGCGTCAACAATGCCGTCAGCGATGATGAGGCAGAAGCCACCGCAGCCGCAGCCCTGTCAACCGTCGATGCCGATTTTGGTCGCACCACCGACCCTGTGCGTATGTACATGCGTGAAATGGGTGGCGTTGAATTGCTAACGCGCAGCGGCGAAATAGAAATCGCCAAGCGCATTGAAGATGGCTTGAAAGATATGCTGCAAGCCATTTCTGCCTGCCCAAGCACGATTGCAGAACTGCTAGCCATCGCAGAAAAAATCGCCAAGGATGAAACTAAGATCGACGACATTGTTGACGGCTTGATGGACCCCAACGCGAATGAAGATCTGATTCAGGCTGCCATTGTCAGCAACGTCAGCAGTGACGAGCAAGATGATCAGGAGGATGAAGACGAAGAGGATGCCGTCAGCAATGACGCGGTGAGCGAAGAGCAATTGCTGCAACTTAAAAATACCGTCTTGTTAAAACTTGCCGTGATCGCTGCTCAGTTTGAGAAAATGCGTAGCGCCAAGAATACCAATGACGCGGTCTATGTCAAAGCACAACAAAGCATCGCGCAAGAATTATTAGGCATCCGTTTTTCAGTCAAGACGATAGAAAAACTATGCGACACCTTACGCAAACAGATGTTGGAACTGCGTCAGATCGAGAAAAAAATTCAGGATTTATTAGTCAACAAATGTGGCATGCCGCGCCAGCACTTTATTGCCAGTTTCCTCGGCAACGAGACCAATACCAAATGGTTAGAGGATGAAATGGACGCAGGGCAGCCATATAGCCTGCTAATCCATCGTCATGTCCATGCCGCCAATGAGCTGCAACAAAAACTTATCACGCTGGAAGAAAAAGTCGCATTGTCTCTAAGCGATCTGCGCAAAATTAATAAGCAAATGATCGCAGGTGAGAAGCGCGCAGCCGATGCCAAGCGTGCGATGACAGAGGCGAATTTGCGTCTGGTTATTTCTATCGCCAAGAAATATGTTAACCGTGGTTTGCAATTCCTTGATCTGATCCAGGAAGGCAATATCGGCTTACTCAAAGCGGTCGATAAGTTTGAATATCGTCGCGGCTATAAGTTCTCTACCTATGCAACCTGGTGGATACGTCAGGCGATTTCCAGAGCGATTGCGGATCAGGCGCGCACGATCCGCGTACCTGTTCACATGATAGAAACCATCAATAAAATGAATCGCATCAAGCGTCAGTTGATGCAAGAAAATGGCCTGGAACCTGACCCGGCAATCATTGCCGAGAAGATGGAAATGTCCGAAAGCAAAGTGCGCGAAATCATGAAGATCGCCAAAGAACCGGTATCCATGGATACACCGATCGGTGACGATGGCGACTCACAATTAGGCGACTTTATTCAGGATAACAATACGCTGTCACCCATGGCCGCCGCCATGCAAGCCTCGGTACAAGAAAAACTCAAAGAAGTATTAGACTCACTCAGCCCGCGCGAGGCCAAGGTCTTGCGGATGCGCTTTGGTCTGGAGATGGCAACGGATTACACTTTGGAAGAGGTCGGCAAACAATTTGAAGTCACGCGTGAGCGCATACGCCAGATCGAAGCCAAGGCGATGAAAAAATTACGCCACCCTTCCCGCTCGGATCAATTAAAGAGTTTGCTGGAGAATCATTGATCGGCTTGCGATTGATGTTGAAACAGAGCTTGAAATTGCGGTTGAAATTGCAGTTGAGTTTTTCTTACACTTTAGGGCCTGCAATCTTGAGTCCCCGCAATCAAGATCGCTAGGCTAACTCAAGGTCAAACAAGGACTTATTGAGCATACTCCCCCGCATTTTTCATAAATATGACCTATCGTCCAGATAACCTCTGGACGATTAAATATACTCACTAAGAGTATATTCAAAAACAGATCTATATCATGGGATTTGGCAGTTGATGATTGACTGCTACTTATTTGCTACTCAATGCAAGCTTGATTCCAAAAGAGACGAACATCGCGCCAATTAGGCGATTGAGCCAGGCTGAGACCGTCTTATTCACGCGCACACGCTGGCTGGCTAGTGCAGTCGAGACTGCTAAAAAGTGACACCACAGCATGCCGTTGAAATTAAAAATACAGCCCAGCACAATAAACGCCAGCGCTTTATTCGATGCCGATGCTGCGATAAATTGCGGTACAAAAGCTAGAAAAAATACCGCTACTTTTGGGTTCAGCACGTTGGTCAAAAAACCTTGCTGGAATATTGTCTTGTAACCCAAGTCGGGTGACTTTGTTACAGGGGTATCAAGTTCGCTGGCAGTTACGCTTTTTGCCAGCAGAAGCCCAACTCCGACGTACAACAAATACGCTGCGCCGATTAACTTGACGATCATAAAAGCCGCAGCAGAGCTTGCCAGTACTGCCGACAAACCCATTGCTGCGGCAAAAATATGCACAAAAGTACCGGTGCCAATTCCTAAAGCCGCAGCAGAACCAGCACGCCAGCCCTGGCTGGCACTGCGCGTCATGATCAGCAAAGAATCGGGGCCGGGGACAAGATTAAGCAACAGGCCAGAGACAATAAATAACGCGAGATCTTGAGTACCAAACATGATTAAAGCTCGTGTTAAGTTAGTAATAGGATTTACGCAAAAACCAAAACCCCTCACCACAGAGGCACAGAGGAACAACCGAGGAAGAGAAATGCAAGTTTTCGCTGTTCTCTTGGTTTTCTCTGTGGCTCTGTGCCTCTGTGGTGAGAGGTCTCGATGTTTCAACTCCAGCCATTTGATTCCCTATGAATGGTCGCAAGTAGCTTTCCGTATTTGCGTAAGTCCTAAGAATGTTTTAACGCGCTCACCATCAATCAGCGATATTAAGCAACCTTGAGTGCGCTCAATTCTGCTAAAAGCGCATTTTTCAAATTCAATTCTAAGGCGCTCAAGGCTTTCTTTTTAGCGTCCATCTCGGCTTGCATCGCTTCAAAAGAACTAATTTTTTCTTCCAGACTATCGGTCGCTACATGAATGCGCTGTATCGACTGCATACGATTTTTGAGCTGACCTTTGTGCTCGCGGATTTGCGCCTCTAGCGGTGCCATGACGACTTTTTGCCACGCCTCTACATCCCGGTTCGCCTGTAAAAAACTTTGCTTCACGCGCGCTGCAATAGAATCAAAAAATTTCTGCATCAGCGCAACCTGTGACGTCGTCAGCAAGGTCATAGTACTAAATTGCTTCTGGAATACAGCCTCGACTGAAGCGACTTCCTGAATGTATTTGTCTAAAGAGAATGACATCGGCGCGGACAAGGCAAGACCATGCTCAGTCGAAAACTTTCTGTACATGATGGTCATCATTTCAGAAATCTCATCCGTCTTTTTATTCGACGCCTGCAGGTTAAATTTAATGTTACTAAAGAACTGTTTGACGGCATCTTTCAGGCCAGTAGAAAATTTACTCTTCTGCATGGCTTCTCTGGATTTACGAATTTCTTCACGCAAAATATCCATACCCAAGCTGGTGTATACCTCGGTCGATAAGCGGGTGAATACGGCACGTGTTCCTTGCATCTTGATCAGGCTGGCATCGAATTCTTTTTTCTCTGCATCGATCCGGCGCATCATGTGTTCAATCACGTTGATGTTCTTGCCGCGCAAACTTTTCAGCTCCATCATTTGCTCTACCACGCTGCGAGTACGGGCAGAAATAATCGCTTGCTGCGCACCGGTGATTTCATTGATATCCGTCGTCATCTGGGCACGGATGATGTCTTGCTTAGAGGGGATCAGTTCTTTCGATAGTGCATATTCCAAGGTAGGCAGACGGCTCTTAGCTAACAACGGCGCATCTTTGTTGATTTTAGCGACCAGGCCTTTTTGCGCTGACACCGGGAAAATTTGTTTTTCATCCAGCGATAAATTATGTGCAACAGTACTGATCTGATGTTTGATTTGTGCTTCTATCTCGTCTGCAGTGCGCAGCTCATCCCACATGCTATCAATCTTATTGAGCACGACCATACGGCCAGGACCGCCGCCAATATGATTGCGCCAGACGTCAATATCGCTTTTAGTAACGCCGGTATCGGCAGCCAGAATAAACAATACGGCATGCGCGTTGGGGATTAAATTCAGTGTCAGCTCAGGCTCGGTACCGATTGCGTTTAGGCCTGGAGTATCGACAATGATCAAACCTTCTTTGAGCAATGGGTGCGGGAAATTCACAATCGCATGACGCCATTGTGAAATCTCGACCAGGCCATTTTCATCAATTTCTAAAGCAGCATCAGGATCGTCTTCATCAAACAAACCGTAGGATTTGGCTTCTTCTATCGATACCCGTTTGGTCAGGCTCACTTGTTTAAAAGCCTCTAGCATGCCATCCCCAGAGCTGATATTCAGCGGCAATACTGTCCAGACATGGTGCTGGCCTTTGTAGTCGCTAGTGGATTGTGCTTCTTTGCGGGTTTCTATAGGCAACAGGCGGATGCATGGTGGAATAGTCTCGTCATACAACAACTCAGTTGGACACATCGTAGTACGCCCGGCGGACGATGGCAAAATGCGCTGTCCGTAATCCGCGAAAAAAATCGCGTTAATTAATTCTGATTTGCCGCGTGAAAATTCTGCAACAAAAGCGATGGTTAGTTTGTCATCGACCAATCTTTCCAGCAACCGCGAGATGCGCTGATCACTGGCGGCATCGGCCATATCCGATCCATGTATCCATGCGCGATACTGCTCTAACGCACTCACGACACCTTTGCGCCAGTCACTGTATTCCTGGAATTTTTGAACCAGATTGCTCATGTTGCCCTCAAATAATTATTATGGTTGCCTAGAATCTAGCACTTTGGCCTATTTTTGACAATTTGTGCAGTAAAAAGTACTGCGTTGACCCTGCTTAATCTGTCGTATTGGCGACTTACACACCCGACATGCGTCTCCAGCACGATCATATACGAAATATGTCTGCTGAAAATAGCCTGTTTGACCATCAACACCAATGAAATCCCGCAAACTACTGCCACCTTGCGCAATCGCAGCGGCCAAAGTGAGCCGAATTTCCTCAGCGAGTAACCGATATCGTTTGAGACTAATGCGGTTGGCTGCCGTCTTAGGGTTAATTCTGGCGCGAAACAGGCTTTCAGATGCATAAATATTACCTACGCCGACCACAATATCGCCTGCCAGCAACACTTGTTTAATCGCCGCGGGGCGCTGGCGCGTCTGCCGGTAAAGCAACTCTGCGCTGAACTGCTCTTCTAGCGGCTCTGCGCCCAAAGCCCGCAGCAACAGATGCTGGTTAAAATCGCCATCGGCTGCATCATGCCAAAGTACCGCGCCAAAACGTCGGGGATCATTCATGCGCAAGGCTTGCGCGCCAACCACAATGTCGATGTGATCATGCTTTTGCGGCGGTGTTTGCGCGGGAATTACCCGTAAATGCCCTGACATTCCTAAGTGAATCAATAAAGTGCCGTGCTTGAAATGCAGCAGCAGATATTTACCCCGACGGCCAGCGGCCAGAATAGTTTGGCCTTGCAGCAGCGCCGGTAAATTTACCGGAAAAGGCCAGCGCAAACCCGCACGTCGCATTAGCACTTGCGTTACTTGCTGCCCTTCTAAATGGGGTGCGACACCGTGTCGGGTGACTTCTACTTCTGGGAGTTCTGGCATAGATAATTGTTTGCGTGTTTTGATGATTTAGGAGTGCACTTTAAATTGCAATGCAGTGCGATGGTGCGCAATGGAATCGAGATGGTTAAGTAAGCAATCCTGCCCCAAAGAGTCCGCGCCATTACAATTTGACACGAGAAGCTTCACCACGCAATAACGGCTTGAGCGTAAAATCAAGCATCATCAGTCAATCTTGGATAATGCTTTGAAAACTATTTTTGCATCTGTGGCTGAATCTGACAACGTCAAATCTGCTGACTCACTTACCTCACTTACTGCTCCAGCGTTTTTTTCAACTGCGGCGAATTTAACTGATTTGACTAATTCAGCGAACTTAATGAAGTCTCGTATTGTAACGGCTCTGCGCATAGTGACTGCCGGCATTGTGATGGCGAGTTTGCTTTCTGCATGTTCTGGTTTTTCTCCCTTAAATACTGCCACGGACGACGCGCATCAGGCCGCTGGAGCAAGTGCTGCGGCGCAAGCCGCCTTGGCGGCAGAAAATACCGACGATGGCAATTCTATGCCTGCAATTCAGGAGAACTTGCCCACAATCGCCTTAACCGATGAATTGCTGTATAAAATTTTGACCGCTGAAATCGCCTTCCAGCGGGGCAACTGGCAAGCTGCTTACGTCACCATACTCAGCGTCGCGCAGCAAACCCGCGACCCACGTCTGGCACGACGCGCAACTGAGATTGCGCTCACCGTAAAACAACCTGGCGAGTCATTGACCGCGATCCGGCTCTGGCGGGAATTATCTCCGAACTCTAGCGAGGCAACTCAGTATTACCTCGGCTTTATGGTGATGAATAATAATCTGGCTGAAATCCAAAACGTTTTCACGGAAAAACTGCGCACTGCCGATCCTAAACAATATGCCGTATTAATGCTGCAAGCGCAGCGCTTGCTCCTCCGTGCAAGAGATAAAAATGCCGCTTTCGATACACTGGAAGAAATTCTCGCGCCTTACAAAGATAGGCCAGAAGCCCATCTGGCGCTGGCGCAAGGTGCATATGCCCATGGTGACAACAAGCGTGCAGTCGCTGAGGCAGAACTGGTTTTGCAGGCAAAGCCAGACTCACAACTCGCCATCCTGACCATCGCGCA
The DNA here is from genome assembly GCF_035018705.1 of Undibacterium sp. RTI2.2. Taxonomy (NCBI): domain Bacteria; kingdom Pseudomonadati; phylum Pseudomonadota; class Betaproteobacteria; order Burkholderiales; family Oxalobacteraceae; genus Undibacterium; species Undibacterium sp. RTI2.2. The sequence goes on from NZ_JASJXN010000034.1 coordinate 45,758, forward strand.
AGCGTCTAAACAAACTGATGCAATCAAGGCGATGGCCACCTTTCTAGAAAAAAATCCGCAAGCCAGAGATGTGCGTCTTGCGCATGCCAGCATGTTGATTGACTTACACCAGTTAGACAAAGCCACCCTGGAATTTGAGGAGTTGCTGAGAGATAAACCGAATGATGTGACCGTGCTATACACCTTAGGCATGCTCGCCATGGATAGCAAAAAACCTGGTCATAATCAAATGGCGGAACGTTATCTGACACGCTACCTCAACGAACTGGAAACCAACCCAAGCGAGGAACGGGATCCAACCCCGGCTTTAATCAATCTGGCACAAATCGCAATAGACCGTCAAGACTACGTAGCCGCAGAAACATGGTTAGCCAAAGTAGATTCTTACGACGGCAAAAACAGTGCCTATTTTGGCACCCAGATAAGACGCGCGCAATTGATAGCGAAGCAAGGCAAACTAAGCGAGGCACGCCAGTTTTTGCGCGATTACAAAGCTGGCAATGAGGTCGAGGAAGCACAATTGGCGCAAGTAGACGCGCAATTGTTGCGGGATGCCCGCATGCCAGCAGAGGCGACTACTGTGTTAAAGGACGCGCTAAAACGTTTTCCTGACAACACAGATTTATTGTACGACTACGCCATGTTAGCTGAATCCCAGCAAAAAACGGAAGAAATGGAAGTCGCCCTCAAACGTGTGATGGTTTTGGCGCCGAACAACCAGAATGCCTACAACGCATTGGGTTACTCGTTGGCAGACCGCAATATTCGCCTGGATGAAGCCTTGACGCTCATCGAAAAAGCGTCACAGCTTGCGCCTGATGACGCCTTCATTCTGGATAGCCTGGGCTGGGTAAAATTCCGTCTCACAAGATTAGATGAAGCAGAAGAAGCCTTACGTCGCGCCTACAAATTGCGCCCTGACGCTGAAATTGCCGCACATTTGGGCGAAGTGCTCTGGGCGAAAGGCTTAAAAGACGAAGCCCGCAAGTTCTGGCACGAAGCTAAAACAAAAGATGCCGATAACGAAGCTCTCAAATCAACATTGCAACGCCTGTCTGTGAAGCTTTAAAGTAAAGCTTTAAAGTAAAGCCTTACTTCAGCAGGCTTAAATGTATGAATGCGCGAACTTTAAATGTAGTTCAGCGCATCTCGCCAAACAATATACTCCCAGTGAGTACACTATAATTTACTTATATGACCCAAATAAAGTCTGGACAATCAGCACTATCAATCAGATACTCCCCTTTTTTATTGATTTTATTCAGCTTGTTTTTAAGCCTGACTTTATCCGGCTGCGCTAGCACACCACGTCAGACCAACGCGTCGCCAGACCGTCAATATCAAGAAAACCTGCAAATCAATGGCAGGATATCGGTGCAGTATCAGCAAAATGACAAGGAGCAAACCTTACCCGGCAGCTTTGAATGGCAACAGACTGCGACCAGTACCAATATCACTTTGCTGTCACCGCTAGGCCAGGTGATTGCAACGATTCAACAAACTCCAACGGGTGCAAGTCTGCAACAAGTTGGCAAAGCAACTCGTTATGCCAGCGACCTGGATAGTTTGCTCAATGATAGTTTGGGTTGGGCACTACCAGTCAGCGGCTTACGCGACTGGTTGCAAGGTTTTAGCCTCGACACACAAGGCAAACGGATCGCACTAAAAACGGATGACAATATCTTGCTCGATGCCGATGGATGGCATCTGCGCTACGTCACATGGAATCTGGATAGCACGCCCCTCTACCCCAAGCGTATCAACTTACAACGCAACTCTGTGCAAGCCGGAGAAATTGCGATCCGCATTGCGATAGAACAATGGACCTTGCAATGAGCGCAGCGATGAATGTTAAAAAGGTAAAAACAGCAATAGAAACAAGCATAATGAAACCCCGACGCCTCAGCAATTGCCTGGCACCGGCAAAACTTAATCTGTTCTTGCACATCACTGGTCGCCGCGCAGATGGCTACCACCTACTACAAACTGCGTTCCAGTTGATTGACTACTGCGATACGCTGGACTTTGAAGTCCGCGACGACGGCCTGGTTCATCGTACCAACGAGATTGCTGGGGTTCCTGCAGATACCGATTTAATCGTGCGCGCAGCGCGCCTGCTACAACATCATAGCCGCAGCACTTATGGCGCAAATCTGACGCTGACGAAAAAACTTCCCATGGGTGGCGGACTTGGTGGCGGCTCATCCGATGCAGCAACCACGCTGATCGCACTAAATCATTTATGGGAATGTAGGCTAACGCGGCATGAACTAATGGCGCTGGGCTTGCAATTGGGCGCCGATGTTCCGTTTTTCCTGTTCGGCCAAAATGCCTTTGCCGAAGGCATAGGCGAACAACTACAAGCTATCCACACACCAGAGCAATGGTTTGTGGTGATAGAACCCGGCGTCCAAGTACCGACACCAGCAATTTTTTCCGCCAAAGAGTTGACAAGGGATACGAAACCAATCAAAATAACGGACTTTTCCAGCCTATCAGAAATGATTTGGAAAAACGATCTGCAAACAGTTGCTTGTACGCTGTTCCCGCAAGTTGCAGCAGCCATTCAGTGGCTTAGCGCTTACGGCAACGCGAAGATGACCGGATCTGGTGCTTGTGTTTTTTGTGCATTTTCTGATGAGGCAAACGCCGATCAGGCGCTAAAACAAGTACCGCATCACTGGCAATCATGGAAAGCCAAAGCAATAAGTCAACACCCGATGGCTTATTTGCTGCAGACGTAAAAAAATTTGGTCTGATGTTGAAATCCCGCTAAAATAGCGGCTCAGAATTTGACACCAGATAAACGGTTGTGTAGGGGATTCGCCAAGTTGGTTAAGGCACCGGATTTTGATTCCGGCATTCGGAGGTTCGAGTCCTCCATCCCCTGCCATTAAATATAAAGCCGCCGCATACAATGTGCGGCGGCTTTTTTCAATTGTATCAGCAGTGTTTTTGCTAAAAGTTTAATTCTGAATTAGCAACTACGCTTGACCCTCAATCTAGCCGATAGGTCCCGCCATGGCAAACGCGCGCGCAAATGACAACATGATGGTTTTCACCGGAAATGCTAACCCTGCGTTGGCTGAAGGTGTTGTCAAACAATTGGGCATTCCTCTCGGTAAAGCAGACGTTTCTAAATTTTCCGACGGTGAAGTGATGGTCGAAATTAATGAAAACGTCCGAGGTAAAGATGTTTTCGTTTTGCAATCAACCTGCGCACCGACGAATGACAATCTGATGGAAATCATCTTGATGGTCGACGCTCTGAAGCGCGCATCTGCTGGCCGCATTACTGCGGCGATTCCCTACTTTGGTTATGCCCGCCAAGACCGCCGTCCGCGCTCTGCACGCGTAGCGATCTCAGCGAAGGTTGTTGCCAACATGCTAGAAAAAGCTGGCGTTGATCGCGTGCTGATTATGGATTTGCATGCAGATCAAATCCAAGGTTTCTTTGATATTCCAGTTGATAATATTTATGCATCACCGATTTTGCTGGGTGATCTAGTTGCCAAGAACTATGAAGACTTATTAGTCGTTTCACCCGACGTTGGTGGCGTGGTACGTGCCCGCGCGCTGGCAAAACGTCTGGGTTGCGATTTAGCGATCATTGACAAACGTCGTCCAAAAGCCAACGTATCAGAAGTCATGAACATCATCGGTGAAGTCGAAGGACGTAACTGCGTGATTATGGATGACATGGTCGATACTGCCGGGACACTGACCAAAGCGGCAGAAGTTCTGAAAGAACGTGGCGCGAAAAAAGTATTGGCTTACTGTACACATCCAGTATTGTCTGGTCCGGCAATTGACCGTATCTCCAACTCACCGTTGGATGAGCTGGTTGTCACCGATACCATTCCTTTGTCAGATGCGGCCAGAGCATGTAGCAAAATCCGCCAATTGTCTTGCGACAGTTTGCTGGCTGAGACTTTCCGCCGTATTACTAAAGGCGAATCCGTTATTTCTCTGTTCACGGATTAAGCACAATTTTCTGCGAGCTTGTTTTAAAACAAGCTCGTTTTTTCTGTGTCCCTGGTCGCGGGGACGCAAAACCGCAAGTTCAATCTTGCATTTTTTGGAGTAGCACCATGAAAGTAATCGCATTTGCACGCAAAGAGCAGGGGACCGGAGCGAGCCGCCGCCTGCGTATTGCTGGCCAAACACCAGGTATTATCTACGGCGGTACAGAAGCACCTGTCAGCGTCACTCTGGACCACAATGCTTTGTACCATGCATTGAAAAAAGAAGCCTTCCACTCATCCATTTTGGATCTGGAAGTTGATGGCAAAGCAGAAAAAGTATTGTTGCGCGACTTCCAAGTCCACGCATACAAACAATTAGTATTGCACGTTGACTTCCAACGCGTTGATGCAAACAAGAAAATCCACGTAAAAGTACCACTGCATTTCATCAATGCTGACGTATCTCCAGCAGTTAAGTTGTCTGCTGCAGTCATCAGCCACGTTGCTGTTGAACTGGATATCTCTTGCTTGCCAGCAGACTTGCCAGAATTCGTTGAAGTTGATCTGTCCAAGTTGGAAGCCGGTCAATCTATCCACGTTTCTAGCTTGGTATTGCCAAAAGGCGTTACAGCAATTGTTCACGGTGATGACGCGACTGTCGCTATCGCTGTTGTACCTGCTGGCGCTACAGCAGAAGAAGGCGAAGCAGCAGCGAAGTAATTCAATTCTGCCTGTCCCAAAAAGCCGCCTTCGGGCGGCTTTTTTATTGAATGAAATAGTATTTCTCTAAACTGAGCTTCTTGCAAAATACCCAAACCAGTAAAGTCGAGCATGGGTGTGGCCACTGTTGCGATTGGTTTTCTTGTTTG
>NZ_JASJXN010000035.1:0-50099 GCF_035018705.1 Undibacterium sp. RTI2.2
AAAAGCATCATTTTATTTTTTAAAAATTCAACCTTTGCTGAAACGGCTCTGATTAAGGCTGTCATGCAAAGGTCTCAGATAGTTAAAAATTCTCATATTGTATTGAGATACCTTTATTCAGATAAATAATGAATATTCGACCACAGCCCAGCATACTGCTTTCGTAATGTACTTATTTTCAGCTTTTACTTTTTTAAATCCAAATACATTAGCCAGTAAAAACTTGAACGTAACTCTAGATCTTGATCGCGATTTCAATAATTTTAGAGCATTTAAACTGAAAAATTACTACTTTGATTCGAAAAAATAAGCTCGATCAACAACTTATGTTATTGAAAGGCGTCTGAACTTTCTAAGCAACCCAAAACAGCTTTCAGGCTCCCTTTGAATAGTAAATTAAGGGTCGTATAAAAAATTATTTTATTTTCGTTGCTGCTTCAAAATCAAAAAGACGAAATTTGCGTTTTACTCAAAGCCTTTTTCAAAAGCACTATAGCGTAAAGAAAGTATGGCATGTCCGCTGTTCTCAACGTCATTAGACAAAATTTATACAGCATCCCTTTCATGAAAATTTGCTGAGTCTGTAGTTGAAAAGATGTTTGGCATACAGCGCTGTAAAAAAATCGCCAGCGATACATTAGCCGACTTAAAACAGGCTGTAAGACTGGTACAAAAATTAGGTATTTCTCAAATATCTCATCGTAAATCCGCACTTTATGAAGCAAATTTTTCTGGACATTGCTTTCCTTACTACCAGTCTTCCATCCTATGCCCGTGATGTGAGTAGTAGCGACAGGCAGGTGATTTTGGATGCCGCTCGTTCTGTTGCAAGCACCAAGGCGGGTCAACCAGTGCGCTTAAAGGCGAGTAAACTCAATGTGGATCGAAATTGGGCAGTCTTGGTCGGATATATTGTTCCCGTCGACGGTAAAGGCTTAGATTGGGATTTGACGTATGGTGAGTGCAACCCCCATTTAGACAAAATGTTATGGGTGGTACTGAACCAAAAACACAAGCGATGGACAGTTAAATACATCGAGATTTGTGCAGCCGAGCCACCTTATTGGAGCATGGAACAATACGGTGGTTTAGTCTGGCCGTGTGGTGTTTACAAAGGGCTGGAGGATGGTAGTGGCGAGACGCTGGATGTTCAGTGCCGCAAACAGATTAATGCTAGGCACTAACTGCCGTTTGGCGAGTAGTCAATTGGCGGCGTTGTCATCAGGGGGCGGGTAACCCCGCCCTGAGAGCGGAGTCACAAATTATTTAGTAACAGTAGCAGTAGTTGCTTGAGCTGGAGTCTGACTAGCTGATGCTGTTGGCGCAACTGGAGCTGTCGTTGCCGCAGGTGTTTGGACGCCGACTACTTCACCGATTTTGCGCAATATTATCGTTACAGATGATGGGTAATCAAAGCCTGCGCCTGTGTTTCTATCCACGATGTAACCAATTCCACCACCGAGCAAGATATTGCCCCAGACCGCGCCGTTAGATTTTGATACTAGCGCTGTGTTACCAGCTAAGTCGTCTTTTTTGCAGTCAATTGCCAAATCACCTGTGCTTTTATGCACGACAACACTGGCTGGTGATGTGACGAACCAAGAGCCTGCATCGTTTTTCAAAGTACAACCGATGCCAGCTACTTCTTTATTATCTTGGACGGTAATGACAGAAACTGGTTGCAGTTTTTCACCGGAAACAGATGCGCAGCCAGTCAGGACTAAAGCGGAGGTAATCACCAATAATTTGAACATGAAATCTTTCTTTTAGTTATTAGTAACGAATTGTTACCGTGCAGATAATAAATGAGATTATTTCCTGAGAAAATGGCATAGAAGAAATAGCCTAAATTTTGCGCTCTGTTCTTTCATTTTTGAGGCAAAAGTGTCGTATTTTGAGCTTTAAGATGAGTGATACGGATAGGATGCAACTACTTGTTTGCCTGTTTAGAAACTCATTTGCGGCCCAACAAAATACCCTACAATAACGGCTCGATCTCATTGCTAGGAAACCTCATGGCCGTTAATTCTCCCATCCCTGTCGCCGCTGATTTAAAACCTGTTGCGGGTATCCAGCTTGGCTATGCCGAGGCAGGTATTAAAAAACCGAATCGTAAAGACATTGTGGTGATGGTACTGGCACCTTCTGCCACCGTCTCTGGTGTGTTTACCACAAATCGTTTTTGTGCTGCGCCGGTCCAAGTATGTAAGGCGCATCTGGAAGGTCTGCACATCACGGCCGGTCCCATCCGTGCGTTGGTGGTAAATACGGGTAATGCCAATGCCGGGACGGGTGATGCTGGTCTGGCTGCGGCTAATGCCACTTGTGCCGCGCTGGCGGAACTGATGCAGTGCGAGGCATCACAGATTTTGCCGTTTTCAACGGGGGTGATTCTGGAGCCGTTGCCGGTAGATAAATTAATTGCCGGCTTGCCGCAAGCACTTGCTAATCTGAAAGAAGACAACTGGTTTCTGGCCGCAGAAGCGATCATGACGACCGACACTCAGCCAAAAGCTGCATCCGCTACGGTGGTAATTAATGGTCAGACTGTGACCATGACGGGCATCAGTAAAGGTGCTGGCATGATCAAGCCGAATATGGCGACAATGCTGGGTTACCTGGCGCTGGATGCGAAGGTCGCGCAACCTGTGCTGGATCATCTGGTGAAACAGGCGGCGGACAAATCGTTTAATTGCATTACGATTGATGGCGACACCTCGACCAATGATTCTTTCATGCTGATCGCTACTGGTGCTGCCGACGTAGAAGTCACAGAGATCGATTCGCCAGAATATAAATTATTGGCGGATGCGGTGATCGCCTTGTCGCAAAAACTGGCGCACATGATTATTCGGGACGGTGAGGGCGCAACTAAGTTTATGACGATCGCGGTAGAAGAAGGTCGTGATGTAGAAGAGTGCCGCAAGATTGCCTATTCGATCGCGCATTCTCCTTTGGTCAAAACGGCATTCTTCGCATCGGACCCCAACCTTGGCCGTATTCTGGCTGCGATTGGTTATGCTGGCGTGCTGGATTTAGATGTTAGCAAACTCAACTTGTATCTGGATGATGTCTGGGTTGCTAAAAACGGCGGGCGCAATCCTGATTATCGTGAGGAAGACGGTAAGCGCGTGATGCAGCAAAGCGAGATCACGATTCGCGTCAAACTGGCGCGCGGTGCGGCAGAGGCTACCGTCTGGACTTGCGATTTGTCGCATGATTATGTATCGATTAATGCTGACTATCGTTCTTAAATCTCGCTTTTAAATCTGGTCTTTGATCCTGGTTATTAAGCTTGGTTTTAAGGCAGGCGATTAGCTGCACCAAAATTCTCAATAAATTTGTCCCTAAAACTCGCCGGACTGTATGACTCAATTAGATCAATTTTTAATCCGTGCCGAGCAGGTATTAAACCGTTTAGAAACACTATTACCACCTGTAATGCCTGTGCCAGATTTTTCCTTGGCGACGGCATTTCGCTGGCGCAAGCGCGGCGGCAGCGGCAGTAGCGCAGCCTATTTGCAAGCGGTGCGTCATGCGTCTCATATTGCCTTAAGCGATCTGCATAACATCGCTAATCAGAAGCATCAGATAGAGCAAAATACTTTGCAATTCGTGAATGGCAAACCTGCCAATAATGTGTTGCTAACAGGCGCGCGTGGCACGGGTAAGTCGTCTTTAATCAAAGCTTGCCTGAACCAATTTGCCGATCAGGGTTTGCGTTTGATTGAGGTGGATAAATCGGATCTGGCCGATTTGCCGGATATTGTCGATCTGGTGGCGGAACGTCAAGAGCGCCTTATCATTTTTTGCGATGATCTGTCATTTGAAGACGGCGAAGCAGGTTACAAGGCGTTGAAGGTTGCACTCGATGGCAGCATCGCGACGCAGTCTGATAATGTGCTGATCTATGCGACCTCAAATCGGCGCCATTTGTTGCCGGAGAAGATGTCGGATAACGCTAGTTATACCCATGGTGATGATGGTGATCTGCATCCCGGTGAGACGGTGGAAGAGAAAATCTCTTTGTCCGAGCGCTTTGGCCTGTGGGTGTCGTTTTATCCGTTTAAGCAAGATGATTACCTCAACATCGTGGCGCATTGGTTGGGCAGCATGGGTTGTAACGCCGAGCAAATTACCGCAGCACGCGGTGATGCTTTGCGCTGGGCTTTGCAACGGGGATCGCGCTCGGGCCGTGTCGCCTGGCAATTTGCCCGTGATTACGCAGGCAAGTTAGCCTAATTCTTTTGGTATGTATTTATATACCGGGGTAGAGTACAAGTGTTTTATTGCCTATCGTCCAAATAATACTTGGACAATTAAAAATACTCCCCTTATTTCTTTAATTTGATTAGGACTTATGCAAAACCGCCCCAGCTGCGTTGCAGCGACTAGCCGTACTAAAGTATCGTCGTCGCTACGCCTTGCTGGGACAATTTTGCGTAAGTCCTGCTGATATTGGCTCATTTATGACAAAACCCCCGATTGATGTTGCTGTTGGTATTTTGATGAAACCCAACGGTGACGTCTTGCTCGGACAGCGTCCGGCTGGCAAGCCGTATGAAGGTTACTGGGAGTTCCCAGGCGGTAAAGTTGAGGCGGGCGAAGATATTCTGGCTGCGCTGAAGCGCGAGTTTGTCGAGGAATTGGGTGTGCATATCCAGACGGCTGAGCCTTGGTGCGGAGTAGAGCATATTTATCCGCATGCTCATGTCCGGCTACATTTTTATATTAGCCGCGACTGGCAAGGCGAGCCACAAAGTCTGGAAGATCAGGCATTTGCCTGGCAGGGGAGTGTGGCTGTGTCCCCATTATTGCCAGCAACGATCCCGCTGCTAGAATGGTTAGATGTTTTGCGGGCAGAGTTGGTAGTCCGCCAAGCCTGATCAAGCTTAATTTGTAGAGCTGATACAAAACCGTCACCATTACATAAGCCTTAATCGGTCATATTTATCCGAATCTGAATCTGAATATGAGCACGTTTCTGTTGTGGTGAACTATGGATTTATACCGTTTTCCTGTGTGTATTTCACTACAGTGAGTAATTCCACGTATTGTTTCTTATTGCCAATACTGAAATCATCCAAATTCAAATCGATTTTTTGAAGGTTTTCTCGTCTTTTCTATTGTGTCGTATTAGAATTGATACACTGTATTTAAATCAATACGGCAGATGGATTGCAATATGCACTAGAAGAAAATCTCTAAATTTGTTCTAATCCCTATTAGATGTATTGAAAATGATACACGTCGGATTGGTTGACTCAGATTAAAATTTTCTAAGTCCATGAATTGATTCAATAAAATATTGTGGCACGGCGATTGCTAAGAAGAATCCCATGTGATGATCACAACGGAGATGCGCAGATGCAGCTAATAGCAGAACAGTCAGCGGAATATTCAGTAAAACATTCTGGAGCAGCTGGACGTGCCGGCGCCGTGCTGACAATTAATCTGCAAGCTCTGCGCTATAACTATCGCTTTCTTCAAAACAAACTAGGGCGGGCTCGATGCGGCGCAGCCGTTAAAGCAGATGCCTATGGTCTGGGCGCTGTAAGAGTCGCCTTAGCTTTGCAAGAAGAAGGCTGCCGAGATTTTTTTGTGGCACATCTTGATGAGGCAATTGCACTCCGTCCCCACTTGTTAAAAGACAGCATGTTGTATGTCATGCACGGGCCGCCAGTGGGATATGAGGCTGAATTTTTAGAACACGCCTGTACACCCGTTTTAAATAGTTTGGAGCAAATCGCCGCATGGCGTCGCCTTGCTCAGGCCAAACAAACCTCCTTGCTTGCATTTATTCAAGTCGATACAGGTATGTCGCGCATGGGCTTATCGACTAAAGAGGTCAATGCCTGGATTGCTGATCCCTCCTTAACCCAAGGCATTGCTATTAGTCACCTGATGAGTCACCTGGCTTGCGCCGAAGATCAGCAGCATCCAATGAATCAGCAGCAATTACAGACCTTTAAAACCCTGCGCGCTCAATTGCCCGCTTGCGCCGCTAGCTTGGCAAACTCTTCCGGTATTTTTTTAGGCTCTGACTTTCACTTCAATCTTGCTCGTCCCGGTGCTGCTTTATATGGCGTAGCACCCGTTGCCGGGCAAGCAAATCCTTTGAAGGCAGTCGCTTTATTGCAAGGCAAAATCATCCAGATTCGCGATATTCCTGCAGGTACTGGCGTTGGCTACAGTCTGACGTATCGCAGTCAGCAGCCGCGCAAGATTGCGACCGTGGCCGTTGGTTATGCCGATGGCTGGATGCGTAGCCTGAGCAACCGTGGCGTGGCATATATCGCTGGCCAGCCTGCGCCTATGGTCGGCAATGTGTCAATGGATACGATTACGCTGGATGTCAGCGATATTGCCCCGGAGAGTTTATATCCTGGTGCAGCGGTAGACCTGCTATCTGCTACTAACACAGTCGATATGGTTGCCAAACTGGCTGGCACGATCGGCTATGAAATCCTGACCAGTCTGGGGCAGCGTTATTATCGTGAATATACCGATGCCGTTTCTTCTGGATTTTCCAGCTCAAGTTTGTCTATCGATTCCGAATTACAGCATCAAAAATCTCAGCATAAAGTAACAAGTCATTCCGGCACTGTCAATACAGACGCCATTAAGGGAGAAGCACAATGAAAGTAGTCATACTCGGCGCAGGTGTGATTGGTACGGCATCGGCTTATTATCTGGCGAAGGCGGGGCATGAGGTTACGGTCATAGAGCGTCAGCCTGCTGCAGCTCTGGAAACCAGTTATGCCAATGCAGGTGAGGTTTCTCCTGGTTATTCGGCACCGTGGGCTGGTCCTGGTGTGCCAATGAAAGCTATTAAATGGCTAATGATGAAACACAGTCCGCTGGCGATACGTCCTAGTTTAGATCCTCATATGTGGCGCTGGGTAACCCAGATGCTGTTTAATTGCACAACCAAGCGCTACGAAATCAACAAAGGTCGTATGTTGCGGATGGCAGAATATAGCCGTGACACTTTGCAAGAATTACGTGCCGAGACAGGTATCCATTACGACGAGCGCACCCAAGGCACTTTGCAATTGTTCCGGAATCAGGCTCAGGTGGAGGCAGCGCAAGCAGATATCGCTATTTTAAAAAGTTATGGCGTGCCGTATGAGTTACTGGATAAAGCAGCGTGTCTGGCAGTGGAGCCAGCTTTAAAGCATGTGCAAGAGAAGTTTATCGGTGCTTTGCGTTTGCCCGGCGATGAGACTGGCGATTGCTTTAAATTTACTCAAAATCTAGCCAAATTGGCTGAGGATTTGGGAGCCCAGTTTAAGTACGGCGTAAGCATAGAAAAATTGCTGCATGAGGGCGATAAAATCACTGGTGTGAAAACCTCAGCAGGTACTTTTCAGGGTGATTCTTATGTACTTGCTCTTGGCAGTTATTCGCCAATATTACTACGTGAGCTGGGTATTAAAATCCCTGTTTATCCGATCAAAGGTTATTCAATCACTGTCCCTATCACCGATGTGTCAGGCGCACCGGAATCCACCGTGATGGATGAAACCTATAAGGTCGCGATTACGAGACTGGGAGATCGTATCCGCGTTGGCGGCACGGCTGAAATTACTGGTTATGACTTGCGACTGCGTGAAGATCGCCGTGCAACGCTGGTGCACTCTGTTACCGATTTATTCCCGCATGGCGGCGATGTAGAAAAGGCCGAATTCTGGACTGGTCTGCGTCCGATGACGCCAGATGGCACGCCAATTGTTGGTCCCACACCTTATCGTAATTTGTATCTTAATACTGGTCATGGCACCTTAGGTTGGACGATGTCTTGTGGCTCTGGCCGCTTCATCGCTGATGTCGTATCCAACAAACGCCCGGCAATTTCTACCGAAGGCTTGTACATGGATCGTTATGGCAGCGTCAATCGTCCCATCATTGTCTCTAAGGAGTTGCAAGCATGAATTTAATTGAACGCGAACATTTGGTCTCTACTACAGAGATATTTGCTGACCCGACTTTAAATATGCGTTTTTATATCGCAATTGAATTATTAGCGCAGATTGTGATGGTAATGCCCCGCACAGCGACGGTCGCTTCATTAGCGCAGGCTACCGGTAAAACACCAAGGTTGGTACGTTCGATATTGTCCACTCTGAGCAAAGATGGCCTGGTCGCACGCGATGTAAAAGAGAAGGACGCCTGGCATTGCCGCTCTTGTAACGGGATTATTACGCTGGCCGATATTTATCGTTGCTTTTGTCTGGCAGAGGAAAAAGCAGTCGCTAAAGCAGAAGAAAAAGCACGTATAGAATCCGATGCAAAAGCAGAGCAAGCAGCGATTGATGCTGAGGCTAATGGAGATTCTGAGCAAATAGCGGATCGTGCTTCAGAGCGTGATAAGCAAACCAGACCCCGTAGCTCAAACCAACAAAGTGTTGATCTGCTGATGATGCAAGTCAAAATGACGGTTAATCGTGCGGTGTTCCAGCAACTAGAGCAATTTGATCTTGGGCGCTTGCGCGGTTTGGCATCGACTACCAGCTTCCGCAGTCATAACGCACGGCCGCGTGGTTACATTCCGGAACCGCATTAAACATGATTTGATCGGCTCCAATGCGCATTAATATTCAGTTTAAAGACAGAGTTGGTATTGCGCATGAAATACTGGCAGTGTTTGCTCTGCGTGGTTTGAATGTAGTTGGCGTAGAGGTTGATCCGCCGAATATTTATATCGATAGTCCAGAGTTGCTAGAGTTCATGCTGCCATCTCTGCAGCAAGACTGTGACCAAGTGCGTGGTGTCGGTAAGATTAACGTTCTGGATATTTTGCCTGGTAAGCGCCGTCGTCTCAACTTAGATACTGTGATGGCGGTGATGGAAGATCCCGTACTTGCTATTGACGCTAATGGCAAAGTTGTCATTGCTAATGCCGCCGCCGCTGCCGTGTCTGGTATGACGGAAGACATTCTTTGTCAGAAAAATCTACGTGATCTGCTGGAAGATCCTTTGGTCGAGCATGAATTGATTACCCATTCTTTTCATGTACCAAGTCGAGAAGTCATTCTCAATGGCGAGCCGTTTTGGATGGACGTAACACCCGTCTCTGAGACTTTGTCAAATCCACAAATATCCAGTCTAACAATCAGCCAGACAACCAGTCCAATTAATATAAAACCCAATGGTCAGACTGTGGGTGCCGTACTGACTTTGCACGCCCCAAAGCGTATGGGAGGGCGGTTACATGCGCTACAGCATTCTGAGGGTAGCGGTTTTCATTTCATTATCGGTGAGTCCGAGCAAATCAAGGCACTAAAAGTACGTGCAGCTAAAGTGGCTGTCGTGGATGCACCCTTGCTGATTACCGGTGAGACAGGGACCGGTAAGGAGTTATTAGCGCAAGCTTGCCACGGTGTCAGTGCTCGTAGCAACGCGCCTTTTCTGGAATTGAACTGTGCCGCTTTACCTGAGAGTTTGGCTGAGAGTGAATTGTTCGGTTATATGTCCGGCGCCTTCACCGGTGCGCAACGTGGCGGTAAACCAGGCCTGATAGAAATGGCGGACGGCGGTACCGTATTTTTGGATGAGATTGGCGAAATGTCGCTCTACTTGCAAGCGAAGTTATTGCGCTTCCTGAATGACGGCAAGTTTCGTCGCATTGGTGGTGATAAAGAGGTTAAGGTTAACGTTCGCATTATCAGCGCCACCCACCGTAATTTGCGCAAGATGGTACATGAAGGCTTATTCCGTGAAGATCTGTTTTATCGGCTGAACGTACTTCATTTAGAAATGCCAGCCTTACGCGAAAGACCAGACGATATTTTGCAATTAGCCCGGCATTTTATTGAACGCGCCTGCACTCAGGCGCAAAAGCCCGTGTGTCGTTTGAACTCGGCCGCTTGCGCCGCGTTGTTGTCTAATCGTTGGCCTGGTAATGTCCGCCAGCTTCAGAATGTGGTTTTTAGAGCGATCACTATGTCTGATCAGCGTGTATTAGACGCAGCAGATTTAGATTGGGCTGAGGGTAGTATCACGGCAGACGAGGTTCATATTGATGCTGCCGAAAGCTGGGAGCTGTCCGTTAGAGAGTTTGAATCAGCCTTGCTAGAAAAGCTCTACTCACAATATCCATCTAGCCGCAAACTTGCTGCCAGATTAGATACGTCACACTCAATGATCGCGGCTAAACTCAGGAAATACGGCATACCTCAAAAACGCTGATACTTATCCCAAACATTGATTTTTGAATGGCAATCAAGAGCGAGCAGGTAGATTTAATGAGAGTTAATGACTTGATTGTGATAAATCTTCGTCAGGCTCTTCTGGTAAGTTGACTGCAGGGATTGTATATTTTTCTTCAGCCCATGCGCCCAAATCAATTTGTTTGCAGCGATCAGAGCAAAAAGGCCGGTAAGGACTCGCTTCCGACCAAACCACTTTTTTGCCGCAAGTAGGGCAATCTACAACTGTACTCATATAATTAATTCCAACTAAAGACGATCAGCGCATTGCACGATATCGCCATACAAAAACTTTTATAAGCACTCAACTCAAGGTTTATGAGTAGTGCGTAGCAAACAAAAAATTAAAAATTACAAAGTGTCAGATCAAATGGAATATCGCTTTCAAATGCCTTAGGTTTCATCGTTCCATCTTGCGACATAAAGCGTATCCAAAGCATATATTTATTAGCAGAAATTTCTGGAATAGCGCCCATATCTTGTACTAAAGTGACGCGTAACAGCTGATAAATTTTCCCTTGTAGCATTTGCTGATAACTGCCTGTTTGTGCAATCACTTTTGTAGTTACGCCAGACTCACGTAATAACCTCAGCACAATATTGATCGCATCAAATAGAGGAGCTATAGGTGCAAACCAGTTAGAGATATCGGAAAAGCGTTTTTCAGAGGTATTTTTTTGCCAGGCATGATAGCTAGGGAGATCAAATTCGCAAGCGCCGCCTGGAATAATGGTACGACCGCGAATACTCATCAACCATTCGTTATCGCGAACATTTTGCCCAGTCTTACCTGTGGAGGCAATTAGAGCACTACTTGCACGATCAACTTCATCCAGAATTTGATCCAGCATATCCGCTTGTACATTTGGATTTGATTTGAAGCTGATGAGAGTATGTTTTTGTCGTTCTAGTTCTTGGAGTAAATCAGACTTAAGGTCGGCACGACCAGCAACCTCCAGCATTTCAAAAATGGTGGACAGTGCGACGTGATGCTGCATAGGATCAGACTGATGTAGAAAAAAAGTGAATTTTTCATACAGATCTTCTAGCCGCAATAACGTGCGAATACGCTCGTTAAAAGGGTATTCGTAAACAATCAAAATAATGTCCTTGTTTAAATTGGTGCCAACGCGCAAGTGCCATATGATTCTGAACCATGCTGACTAAAATTACAAACGTTGTATGAGGATTATCAGTCATTTTCCTCGAGATTAATCAAGGATGATTTGGCTAATTGCAGATATTGACTGTGTAACTTTATAACCTGCTTATGAATCTGCGTTAAATCGCCCTCATTAAAAATAATATCGTCGGCGGCTTCAAGTCTTTGTTCTCGACTGACTTGAGCGTGCATGATGGCTAGTACTTGCTCTTGACTCAATCCATTTCTTGCCATAACACGGCTAATTTGAGTTTCTTCTTGGCAGTCGACTACTAATATTCGGCTGACTTTTTGTCTCCAATTGCTAGATTCGACCAATAGGGGAACAACAAATATAGTGTAAGCGCCATTTACGTTTTTTGCCGCTCGATTTGTTTCTTGACGTATTAACGGGTGAAGAATATTCTCAAGTTGTAATTTCTTTGCTGGATCGGCAAATACGCATTCGCGCATTTTTGCTCGATCCATTGCTCCATCAGGTTGAATAAATTCTGCACCAAATTCATTTTGGATTGGTTTAATAGCTATTCCATTGGCTGCAGTAAGTTCATGGGCGATTAGGTCGGTATCAACCAGACTTGCGCCAAGCTCTGCGAACATATTGGCAATAGTAGTTTTACCACTTCCAATACCCCCAGTAAGTCCTAAACTAAAGGCGCTTATTGCATGCATTAGCCTAGTAATCCCAAATAGTGTTGAGACAGCGTTTTCCCCCAAATTAGCGCAATTAAACCCGCCCCTGCCAAATAAGGGCCGAATGGAATGGGATTATTTCTACCCATTTTTTTAAAAACGATCATGCTAATACCAACTACAGCACCGACGGCCGAGGAGAGCAACACAATCACTGGTAGCATGCTCCAACCCATCCACGCGCCAAGCGCTGCGAGTAGTTTGAAATCACCATAACCCATGCCATCTTTTCCAGTAGCTAGCTTAAACAACCAGTAGATCGACCATAGACTTAAATATCCAGCAACCGCGCCGATCACTGCATCAGTAAGTGGTGTAAAGGTAGTATTCAGGTTAATTAGAAGACCGCACCAAAGCAATGGTAGCGTTAGATCGTCAGGCAACAATTGAGTATCGGCATCTATAAATGTCATGGCAATTAGAAGCCAGCCAAATAACACTGCTCCCAGTCCTGCAAGCCCACTGCCAAAATGCCAGACCAACAAAGCGGATATCGCGGCAGTTAGTAATTCTACTATTGGATAACGGATAGAAATTGGTGCTTTGCAACCTGCGCATTTACCACCGATCATTATGTAGCTAATGACGGGGATATTTTCTACGGCCGTAATTTGATGTCCGCAATTAGGGCATGCAGAGCGCGGTACCATTAAATTATAGCGATCTGTATGAGGCAGTACTTCACCTTTCTCACTGGCCACGTAATTGTCAGATTCACGCTGCATCATCTTTGGAACTCGATGAATTACAACATTAAGGAAGCTACCAACTAACAAGCTAATAATACCTACCGCACCAGTGCTGATCCAGTTGTTTGGCGTAGTAAAGAAAATTAATTCCCACATTAAACGACTTGTCCTAATTTGAAAATTGGCAAATACATTGCAACGACTAGACCACCAATTATTACACCAAGTATTACCATAATCATTGGTTCCATCAGGCTTGACAGCGATGAAACAGCTTCATCTACTTCTTCTTCATAAAAGTCAGCAACTTTACCCAACATTTGATCTAACGCACCTGACTCCTCTCCAATAGAAACCATTTGCGTCACCATATTGGGAAAAACATTAGAGTTTTGCATTGCAACAGTAAGGCTTGTACCTGTGCTTACCTCTGTTTGAATTTTAATTGTTGCATCGAGATAAACAGCATTGCCCGCTGCACCACCGACTGAGTCTAGTGACTCAACCAAAGGTACGCCGGCAGCAAACATAGTTGCTAAAGTACGCGTCCAGCGTGCAATGGTTGCTTTTCTAATAACTGCGCCAAATACCGGGGCTTGTAGCAGTAATCTATCCATCGTTCGCTGCATGCTAAGCGAGCGTTGCCAGGATTGAAAGAAAAAATAGATACTTCCGAAGATGCCTCCAAATATCAGATACCAATTTTTTACGAAAAAATCAGAAATTGCCATAACAAAAAGAGTTGGTGCTGGAAGAGTGGCTCCAAAGCTTGAAAATACGTCTTTGAACGCTGGTACAACCCAAATCATGATTACAGCGGTGACAATGAATGCAATTGATAAGATTGCTATTGGGTAAGTTAATGCAGATTTAATCTTAGCCTTAATCGCTAATGTTTTTTCTTTGTAAATAGCAAGCCTAGTCAGCAAATCCTCTAGTATACCTGCTTGTTCGCCTGCATCAACTAGATTGCAAAATAAAGGGTCGAAATACAGGGGAAATTTACGGAATGCTTGACTTAGGCTTGTTCCGGTTTCAACGTCCCCCCTAATATCTTGCAAAAGTTTGGAAACAGATGGATTTTCATTTCCCTTCGCGACAATATCAAAAGATTGCAATAGAGGAACGCCTGCTCGCATCATAGTTGCCAGTTGACGCGTAAATAAGGTAATGTCTTTATCAGTAACTCTTTTGCCCGAAGTATAACTTTTTTTCTTAACTTTACTAACTAGAACACCCTGACGTCTTAACGTTGCGTTGACTATGGCTTCACCTCCGGCGCGTATTTCACCGCGTACCGTTTTGCCAAATTTATCTTTGCCCTCCCAAGCGTATAAATATTCTTTAATTTGCGGAGCTTTTGGTGCTGTTTTTGGTGTGGTAGCCATATTGCTATCCCATTATTCGTTGGTACAGCCTAGGACTTCTTCCAAGCTTGTGAGTCCTTGCTTAACTTTTTGTAATCCAGATTTTCTAAGACTTCTTACACCTTCTTTTTCGGATTGTTTTTCAATTTCTAACGATGTGCCGTTTGAAAGAATAATACGTTCAATTGCTTCAGTAATTGGCATTATCTGATAAATGCCTACTCGTCCTTTGTAGCCACTACCGCTGCAGCGTTCACAACCTACAGGATGGTAAGGTTTCCAAGTTCCGTCTAGCTCCTCATCTTTAAATCCAGCCTGAAGAAGAACTTCGTCTAATACATCGGCAGGCTTTTTACAGGTGCAAAGACGTCTAGCTAATCTCTGCGCAGTTATCAAAATGACTGAAGATGCAATATTAAACGGTGCTACGCCCATGTTCATGAGACGAGTCAGGGTAGAGGGGGCATCATTGGTATGCAAGGTTGAGAAAACCATATGGCCAGTTTGCGCCGCTTTGATCGCGATATCTGCAGTTTCCAGGTCACGAATTTCACCTACCATAATGACATCGGGATCTTGTCGAAGGAATGACTTTAAAGCGACCGGAAATGTTAAGCCCGCTCTGTCGTTGATATTAACTTGATTGACTCCTGGTAAGTTGATCTCAGCTGGATCTTCAGCGGTTGAAATATTGATGCCCGGTTTGTTAATCACGTTAAGGCAAGTATATAAAGAGACGGTTTTACCTGAGCCTGTCGGTCCGGTAACTAATACCATGCCATATGGACGTTGTATGGCATTCATCAGAATCTCTTTTTGATCAGGATCGTAACCTAGCGCATCAATACCCATTTGCGCTTGAGATCCATCCAAAATCCGCATAACTATTTTTTCGCCAAATAGCGTCGGCAGCGTACTCACTCGAAAATCAATTGCTTTGGACACAGATAAAACTAATTTCATACGCCCATCTTGGGGAACGCGCTTTTCAGAAATATCCAATTTAGAAATGACTTTTATCCGTGAAACTAGCTTGTCTTTAATTGCAATCGGTGGCTGTGCTATCTCACGAAGTTCTCCATCAACCCTGAACCGAATACGATAGAATTTCTCAAAAGGTTCAAAATGTAAATCGGAGGCGCCCATATTGATCGCATCGATCAACATTTTTTGTAAAAATTTTACGATTGGCGCATCGTCAACTTCGGCTGCCTGAGCATCAGCAGCGCCAGTATTAATGTCTTCCTCTTTAAATTCAATATCGTAGTCATCGCCGGATATATCACTTAAGCTTTGTTCCGACGTTTTACTCAGTTTTTCTAATAGTTTAAGCAGTGCATCGTGTTGTACAACCACAATTTCTATACCTAAACCCGTTTGAAATTTAATTTGATCTTGAGCGGAGACATTGGTTGGGTCGGAAACAGCCAAAGAAATTTTATTACCACGCTTGGCTAACGCTACGATGCGTTGTGTCTGCATCAATTTAGAATCAACAATTTTTTCGGGTAAGGTCGCCTCATTAAAAACGCCCAGATCGACTAAAGGATAGCCAAATGTTTCAGAACAAAATGCAGCAAGATCTCTCGCGTTGATTAGACCGCTTTGCAGTAAGCTGTCAACGAAGGGTTTTTTTTCTAACTGAGATTTTTTTTGTACGTCATCTATTTGTGATGCTGGCAAAACATTACCTTGGATTAGCGCTCTGGCAAGTCCTGAGGTTGGTAAGGCTGGAGTCGTATTCGGTAGAACTGCTGACATAAGATCTCACATAGGGCTCTTGCTCAAATTAATCGATGTTATCGTTGCTTTAAGATAATGCAACCAAGCACCTCTTTTGTAAAGGAGCGCACATCATTTGTTTGATGCATTTTGCCTAAAAAAATATAAAGAAGCACAACTGCTTAAAATAACCCATCCTAAATAATTTATATCGCGATCTTCATATCAATAAAAATTAATGATTTCTATCAACCGAAAATTTACAAAGCGCTAATAATGCATCTTTGTATTGACTGTCTTGGAGATGCTGGATAGATTGAATCGCACGATCTGCAGCTTTTATTGCTTTTGCACGCGTAAAGTCAAGTGCACCTGATTTAGTGATTGCTTCGAGTATCACATCAAATTTGGATTCATCTCCTTGTTCTATGCAGCTGCGGACAAGCTTTTTTTCTTCGTCGGTACCATTTTTCATTAAGTAAATTAGGGGCAGTGTTGGTTTCCCCTCCCTTAGATCGTCGCCTACGTTTTTTCCAATATCAACCGCGTTACCGGAATAATCCAGTACATCATCAATTAACTGAAATGCTGTTCCAAGGGAGCGGCCATATTCTGCGGCAGCCTCAATTTGTATAGGGTCTGCGCCAGCAATCAATGCGCCTACTTGTGCGGCTGCTTCAAATAATTTTGCAGTTTTTGAGCGAATTACTTGCAGATAGCGCTCTTCATTTACATCGGGGTCATGCATATTAAGTAGCTGTAATACTTCACCCTCTGCGATCACATTTGTTGCATCCGCCAGGATTTGCATGATTTGCATACTATTAATTGAAACCATCATTTGGAAAGCACGGGAATACAAGAAGTCGCCAACTAACACTGAGGCGGCATTACCAAACATGGCATTTGCAGTTTTTCGCCCGCGACGCAAAGAAGATTCATCAACTACGTCATCGTGCAACAAGGTTGCCGTATGAATAAATTCAATAATTGCAGCTAGTTCGTGGTGCTGAGTGCCTCGATATTGATAGGCGTTAGCAACCAACAATACCAACACCGGGCGTATTCTTTTGCCGCCAGCATTGATAATATATTCAGCAATCTGATTGACTAAAGGTACTTCGGAGTGAAGCTTATTTCGAATCACCTGATTAACCGCAGTCATGTCGGTTGCGATGGATTCTGTGATACTTATTTGACGTGATGTTGTGGCAGACAAGGCGGTACCTGCTAAAAAATGCGTGTGAGTACTTAAGATAAGCATAGATTATACGATGCCAAGATGATTTCGCGTCAGGCCGAAACACTACGAGACTTATTCCCGCAACGACTTGCTGACGCAGGCTCTAATTTGGACGTTGATTTGTAAGAATTGCCCGCGGTTATCAGCCTCAGCGACAATTTGAGGAAAGTTTTGACGTCGTAGCTAAGTCTATGTATAATTGGAGGTTTTCCCGATTTATAAGCTTAATTTTTGGTTTATTCGGGGAATAAAAAATCGATTATTAATATCATTTGATGAGGTTTCACATGTACGCGGTCATAAAAACCGGTGGCAAACAATACAAAGTTGTCGCTGGTGAAAAACTTAAAGTAGAACAGATACCTGCAGACATTGGCTCCGAAATCACCATTGATCAAGTGCTCGCATTGGGCGCTGGTGACACCATTAAATTTGGTGCTCCCTTGGTCGCAGGTGCTACGGTGCTGGCTACGGTAATTTCGCAAGGTCGTCACGACAAAGTGCGCATTTTCAAAATGCGTCGTCGTAAGCATTACCAAAAGCGTCAAGGCCATCGCCAAAATTACACAGAACTGCAAATCGTTTCTATCAACGGCTAATCCTGTTTGATTTAATCAGAACCCAAGGAGCTAATAAATGGCACACAAAAAAGGCGGCGGCACCACGCGAAATGGTCGTGACTCAGAGTCAAAACGCTTAGGCGTTAAAGTTTACGGCGGCCAAACTATCAATGCTGGCGGTATCATCATTCGTCAACGCGGTACACGCGTTCACCCGGGTGAAAACGTTGGTATGGGCAAAGATCATACTTTGTTCGCATTGATCAACGGTAAAGTACAGTTTGCAATCAAAGGTGCAGCTCAGCACCAATACGCGATTGTTGTAGCAGCGTAATAGCTCGTTACAGACAGTACAATAAGGCGTAAGCCTGACGAAAAAGGCTCTGCCGTTGGTGGAGCCTTTTTAGTTTCAAAAGATCCTGTATAAATCTGTTGTCGGTATTTTAAACACGGTTTACACAAAGATTTATACAAGCTCTTTTTAGTAAGTGGTCTTGCATTGCTTGTTTTAATGGCAGGTTTTAAGCATCAAGCTACAGTTCCTGCTACTTTTTTTGACAAGGGTAGAGGATTAAGGCGCATTCGCTATTGATATTGAATTAATAATTAATTTATAACGAAGCGCGCCGAATTTATAGGTGAAACAAATGAAATTTATCGACGAAGCACGAATTGAAGTGATTGCTGGTGATGGCGGAAATGGTGTCGCCTCCTTCTGTCGTGAAAAATTCCGCCCATTTGGCGGCCCTGATGGCGGTGATGGCGGTAAGGGCGGCAGCATTATTGCGGTAGCTGATCGCAACATCAATACGCTAGTTGATTTTCGCTACGCAAAATTACACAAAGCGCGCGATGGGGAAAACGGTCGTGGTGCAGATTGCTATGGTAAAGGTGCAGACGATATTTTGCTACGTATGCCAGTCGGTACCTTGATTATTGATCGAAATACGGACGAATTGATTGCTGATTTAACCGAGCATGAGCAGCAAGTTGTATTGGTCAAAGGTGGCGAGGGTGGATGGGGGAATATTCACTTTAAATCATCTACCAATCGTGCGCCACGTCAACGTGGTGACGGCAAAGAAGGAGAACGTCGTGAATTACGTTTAGAGCTGAAAGTGCTGGCTGACGTTGGTTTGCTCGGCTTGCCAAATGCCGGTAAATCTACGTTTATTACTGCAGTATCGAACGCACGGCCTAAGATCGCTGATTATCCGTTCACGACATTGCATCCTAATTTGGGTATGGTTCGTGTCAGCCACGAAAAAAGTTTTGTGATTGCCGACATCCCTGGTTTGATCGAAGGCGCTGCGGATGGCGCTGGCCTGGGTATCCAATTTTTAAAGCATTTACAACGTACTGGTTTGCTACTGCATATAGTTGATCTGGCACCATTTGATGATAGCGTTGATCCGGTCAAAGATGCAAAAGCGTTGATCAAAGAACTGCGTAAATACGACGAATCTTTATACGAGAAGCCGCGCTGGTTAGTGTTGAATAAGCTCGATATGCTGAACGAAGAAGAGCGTAAAAAGAAAGTCAAAGACTTCGTAAAACGTTTTGGCTGGAAAGGTCCGGTATTTGAGATTTCCGCCTTAAATCGTGAAGGCTGTGAAGATTTAGTCACTGAAATTTACGCCTATCTTGCTGAAAAACGCATGCAAGAACAGCGTTCGCAAGAGACTCAGATGAAAGAAGAAGCGCAAGGCATTTTGTCGATCGATCCTGACGATCCTCGCTTTAAAGTGCTTGATTGAGTTTCAACTGAACTTCAACTGAATTTTAGCTGAGCTTCATTCCCCGTCGTCGCTGCACTCGCAGCGACGTTCCACATACAGTTTTGTTCGTAGCGCACACCTATGCATTCTGTCATCCAGCAAGCCAAGCGGCTTATCATCAAAGTTGGTTCTTCTCTAGTGACCAACGATGGTAAGGGGCTAGACCATCAAGCGATACAAAAGTGGGCCGCGCAAATTGCAGAATTGCGACAGATGGGCAAAGAGGTTGTGCTGGTTAGTTCCGGTGCGATTGCTGAAGGTCGTCAGCGCCTAGGATTTGATAAGCGCCCGACCGGCATTCACGAATTACAAGCCTGTGCCGCAGTCGGCCAGATGGGGCTCGCGCAAATTTATGAAAGTAGTTTTCGCGCACATGGTATAGGCACCGCTCAGATTCTGCTGACCCACGCCGACTTGGCGGACCGCGAACGTTATCTGAATGCGCGCTCTACCTTATTTACGCTGCTGCGTTTTGGCATCGTCTCGATCATTAATGAAAACGATACGGTCGTCACTGATGAAATCAAGTTTGGTGACAACGACACTTTGGGCGCATTGGTAGCGAATTTGATTGAAGGTGACGCGCTGATTATTCTGACAGATCAAAAAGGTTTGTACACTGCCGATCCGCGCAAACATCCCGATGCGCAATTTGTGCATGAAGCTAAAGCGGGCGATCCCGCATTGGAGGCCATGGCTGGCGGCGCTGGTTCCAGCTTAGGAAGCGGCGGTATGCTGACTAAAATCCTGGCAGCCAAACGCGGCGCTAGTTCTGGTGCGCATACGGTGATTGCCTGGGGACGTGAAGAGAATGTTCTGATTCGTCTGGCACAGGGCGAGGCGATTGGTACGCAATTAATTTCTCAGATGGCACCGTTGGCAGCGCGTAAGCAATGGATGGCAGATCATTTGCAAACCGCCGGACAATTGATATTAGACGCTGGCGCAGTTCAAAAATTGAGCCGCGAAGGTAAATCTTTGTTGCCTATCGGCGTGTTGGATGTCAAAGGTGAGTTTGGTCGAGGTGCCGTAGTCACTTGTTATAACGAAGCAGGGCAGGCAATTGCCCGCGGACTCAGCAATTACACCAGCACAGAAGCGCGCCGGATTAAGCGCCACCCGTCCACCGAGATTGCACAAATTCTTGGCTTTGTGGAAGAGCCAGAATTGATCCATAGAGACAACATGGTGTTGCTTTAACCAAGATTTTCCATTAGGCGCACCAGAGGTGCTATCTGAATGCTGGCGGCGCATTTTCGGTCATTTTTGGCGTTCTTCGTTGCTCATGGCTGGTGATGAGCGCCTTATTTACGACAAACTCACATCAAAACTGCCTCGAAAAGTCCATCCGTCATCAACTCAAATCCTAATGGAAAATCTCGGTTTAATCTGGTTTCAGCTGAAAGCGAATCAAGTAAAACGAAGATGTGGATGTTAGTAGGTTGCTGGCGCTATTTCTTCGGATACTTAAAATGAAATGAAAAAAATGAGGGGGCGTATTAATATACTCCCCCTCATTTTGTTAAAAATTGCTCTATTGTCCAATGATTCTCTGGGCAATTAAATATACTACTGATGAGTATATTTAATTGTTCTGATTATCGTCATCTCAAAAAATGCTAGAGCTGTATGTAATTAATGGTTATCCGTTGCGGCTACAAAGCCACTGCAAAGTTGACTTCAAGGAGTTAAAGCGGTTTCAGTGGTTGCCGTTTTTTCAGCCGTTCTAGCATTGCCGGTGCTTTTCCTGCGATGGTATTGCCCTCGCAAAAATAATCCGTGAATAAAGTCGAATGTTGTTTGTTCGCTGCTAATGCTTGAATGCTATCCCACTGATTGCGGCGAGAACGTGACCAACTGCCATCTGCGCGCCCGAATGCGTACAGTTTTTTCTCGTATGTGCTGCAGCGAATTCCCTCGTAACTGACATTCTTCGCACCAGAACTGCTGATCGATACCAGTGTGTACCTGACGATCCCATCGCTAGTAATCGTCAGCGATTTAGCATCGACAGAAAATGCCTGATTATCACTGTTATAAAACGGCAGCAGATTCGTGGCCTGAGGCGCTTCAGGAAGTTGCAAGGCAACTTCTTTCCACTCCTTCTCCGCATCCTCGTCGTCCATGGGTTGCGCATGCAAAGGTGCAAGCAAGCTAGCCATCAATATCAAACCTAACATCGAGTTTTTGATCATAGTGCGTGAAGTTATTTTTCGCGTCGTTGTTTGTGTCATCTTTTGCGCCATCATCATAGTCACTCAGGTTTATCTTGCGCAGCAGGTAGCTCTACTATTGCCGGAGCGATCTTGATCTCGATTTCGATCTCACTTTTGTCTGCGTCTGAAACGGTATCTAACCCGGCTTGTAGCTTGGCGGGACCATTAGCCTGGCGCGCAGTTCCCAAGCGCTCAGTACGATGGACAAAGCGCGACAATTCCTGCAGAGCCAATTGATAAACACCCCGTTTAAATTCAATCACTACGTCCAGCGGCACCCAATACTCGTGCCAGCGCCAGGCATCAAACTCAGGATGATTGCTGGCACGCAGATTAACGTCACAATCGCGCCCCAGCATCCGTAGCAAAAACCATATTTGTTTTTGCCCACGGTAATGTCCACGGATTTCACGTTTGATGAAATGATCGGGCACCTCATAGCGCAGCCAGTCGCGGGTGCGACCGATGACTTTGACATGCTCAGGCAACAAACCGGTCTCTTCTTCCAGCTCGCGAAACATCGCTTGCTCGGGTGATTCTCCGTATTTGATACCGCCTTGCGGAAACTGCCAGGAGTGCTCTCGCACCCGTTTGCCCCACCAAACTTCGTTGTTGGCGTTGAGCAATATAATGCCTACGTTAGGCCGGAAGCCTTCACGATCTAGCATGATCTTACCTCGAAACTTTCTGCCACTAAACGTTCTGTTACCCCAATTTGTCATTGGAATTGTTATGACACCAATCAACAAAGTGCTTGTAAATACACAGAAAAAATTGGCCGTTTTGATTTTATAAAAACGTCATTTTTTTCACTTCAAGTCGTCACTCTGTCGATATCACGTCGATGTCATATCGATCTAACGCTGATTTCAGGTTTATTTCGCACCTATCAAGCGTTTTTCCATCATCAAATTGGTAAACAGTGGGCGCATTAGTCAGCTAATCCTTTAAAATTGAGTCGATTATAACCCTCAATTTTTGAAAAGAATCATTGTCATGCGCGCTACACGATTTTTTATTTCCACTTTAAAAGAAGCTCCTGCCGATGCTGAAATCGTCAGCCATAAACTGATGATGCGTGCCGGGATGATTAAACGTCTTGGTTCCGGTATTTATAACTATATGCCGATGGGTTTGCGTGTGATCCGCAAAGTCGAAGCGATCGTCCGCGAAGAGATGAATCGTGCCGGTGCGATTGAAATGTTAATGCCCGTGGTGCAACCTGCAGAGCTGTGGCAAGAGACTGGCCGTTGGGACAAAATGGGGCCGGAGCTGATGCGCGTCAAAGACCGGCACGGTCGTGACTTCGTAATCCAGCCAACGTCGGAGGAAGTAATGACGGACGTTGCCCGCGCTGACATCAAATCCTATCGCCAGCTGCCGCTGAATTTTTATCATATCCAAACCAAGTTTCGTGATGAACGTCGCCCCCGTTTTGGTTTGATGCGTGGTCGTGAATTTACGATGAAAGACGCCTACTCTTTTGATCGTGATGTCGAAGGCATGAAAAAATCCTATCAAGCGATGTATGACGCTTATGTCAGAGTATTCAACCGCTTTGGCTTAGAGTTCCGCGCCGTGGCTGCGGATAACGGCGCGATTGGCGGCTCTGGCTCGCATGAATTTCACGTTATTGCAGAGACCGGCGAAGATGCTTTGGTGTATTGCCCGACCTCCGATTACGCAGCGAATATGGAAGCTGCCGAGGCCGTATCTTTGTTCTCGCAACGTCAGGCTGCAACACAAGTCCTGACTAAAACGGCGACACCAGGCAAGGCCAAGTGTGAAGACGTAGCAGCTCTGTTGAATATCCCGCTGGAGCGCACAGTTAAATCGATTGTGCTGACAGTCGAGACAGAAGAAAAAGAAAAAATCACTAAACAAGTCTGGCTCTTATTATTGCGCGGCGATCATGATTTGAATGAAATCAAAGCTAATAAAGTCGCCGGTTTAGCCAATTATCGCTTTGCCACAGAAGATGAAATTGTGGAGCATTTCGGAACCAAGCCAGGCTATCTCGGACCTATCAACACTAAATTACCCGTCAACATTGTGGCAGATCGTACCGTCGCCATGATGGGGGATTTTGTGTGTGGCGCGAATGAAGAAGACTTCCATTACACCGGCGTGAATTGGGAACGTGATTTGTCAGAGTCTTTGGTCGCGGATTTGCGTAACGTAGTTGCTGGCGACCCCTCTCCAGATGGTAAAGGTGTATTAGCGATCCAGCGCGGGATTGAAGTTGGTCATGTGTTCCAACTAGGTACGCGTTATTCGCAAGATATGAAAGCCACTTTCTTAGATGAAAACGGCAAACCGCAGTTTTTACAAATGGGTTCTTACGGCATCGGCGTGACCCGGATTTTGGGTGCAGCGATTGAGCAAAATTTTGATGAAAAAGGCATAGTCTGGCCGTTGGCACTGGCACCTTTTGAAGTCGTACTTTGCCCGATGGGTATGGATAAAAGTGAAGCCGTCAAAGCAGAAGCAGAAAAGCTATACCAAGCTTTGCTGGATGCAGGCGTTGATGTTATGTTTGATGACCGCGGCGAGCGCCCGGGTGCGATGTTCGCTGATTGGGAGTTGATCGGCGTGCCGCTCCGTGTCGTGATTGGTGACCGTGGTCTGAAAGAAGGCAAGCTGGAATATAAAGGTCGTCGGGATGCAGAGGCGATCGAATTACCTGTTGCCGAGATGCTTGCGTTTATCCAATCTAAGATTCAAGGGAAATAAGATATTAGGATGGAGTATTTTATAAGGTCCATATCTTTCCTGCTTAATAAGCCAGTTTTTAATGATACTCCTGTAAAAATCGGTAATTTTCATAGAAAATCTGGTTTCTTGAGTCGCTTGCTTAGTGCGTTTGGTCTGTGTGCTTTTCTGGTTGCCGGTCCGGCAATGGCTGGTAATCAGAAAGAAGAAGCGATGGCAGATTCGGTACGGCTGGCTTTGTCCAAAGCCGTTACCGATTCGCGCCCGCCCAAACCCAGTTTCGACAATATCAATGAGCGCATCGATTATTTGCTGTGGTTGGGCGAGATGTCCGACCGCCTTAAGCGCAGGATTCCTGACGCGAAGACAAGGCAAGAATTGCTGGAAGCGATATGGTACGAATCCAAACGAGCAGGGCTAGAACCGGCGATGGTGTTAGGACTGATCCAGGTCGAATCCGCTTTTCGTAAATACGCGACATCGGTGGTCGGCGCCCGCGGCTTTATGCAGGTCATGCCGTTTTGGTCGAAGACGATTGGTGACGGTGACGCACAAAAGCTATTCCAGATGCAAACCAATCTACGCTATGGTTGCTCGATTCTCCGCTTGTATATTGATATGGAAGCAGGCAATTTATATCTTGCTTTAGGGCGCTATAACGGTAGCCGTGGACGCCCGGAATATCCGAATGCGGTATTAGCTAATTGGAAGAATTGGGAGTACAAAAAAGACGCAACTAAAAACTAAAAAAGAAGTCAGACAAGTATGGAGCTGGAATAAAAATGGACTAAAAAAAGGTGAAGCATTGCGTTTAAATGAAAAAAATCCGGTACGCTGGACGTGGTTTTTAGTCATTATCGGAGTGCATATTGCCTTTCTCTTTTTGTGGCCAAAAGCAGAACCACGGCATGAAAAAAAGCCAGCATTGACGGAGCTGGTAATTCAATTACTGCTCCAGCCCACATCTCTTCCGCCCTTAAATCAACTACCACCGGTAGCGAATTCCCGCCAGATTAAGCCGATATTACCGATTGACCCAAAAAATAATCCATCTAAAAAAGATTTAGCGAAGCCATCAGCATCGCAAAATATTTCTATACCGATCACAGACGAAAGTCTGGCGAATACGCCGATTGCGCCGATTACGTCGACTACTAATCCGGCGATCAGCTCAGAGACTAAGCTTAATTTAGATGTACGTAGGATCAGTAAGGATCTGTTAGCAGAGCAACGTCCCACCCAATTCCCTGCCAGGCCCGCCGCATCTTCTTTCATTGCTTTTGCAAATAATGTGGCAGCGGCAGCGAGACCGCGAGACACCTCCGCACAGAATTTTGTGATGCCAGACGGTACTCGTATCACCAAAATGATTACACCCAGCGGTACCTATTGTGTGATCGCCGCTAACGCAGCCGGTGGCAGCACAATCATTGCGCGAGAAGTTTCCAGAGTGGTTAATTGCGGTAATTTATAAAGGAGGCGCTTTGGATTTAAATCTTACAAAACCACTGCGCTGGCCCTACTTACTATTGATTGCCGCAATCCATGGTGCTTTATTTTTTGTATGGACGGACACGACGGCTCATAAAAAAGCGAACGAGCAATTATCTGCACTTTTTGTGCTTCTGATTCCTGGCAATGCATTAGTGGTGCCTCAGAAAAAAGATGTGCATGAGTCAGAGAGCAAGCCAGTTTTCAACGCGCAAGAGAATGTACTAAAACATCATGAGCAAAAAATAATCGCATCCTCGGTTACTGTCATCAAAAACGAGAAGATCGCTAAGACCAAAACAACTACTGCACCTGTCAATACACTAATGATAGCGACTGAGAGCCAAGCAATGCCCACAGCACCAGCAAGTCAGGCGATGGTTGATAAAGGCCTCAACACCGATATAACTAACATCACCAAGGGATTAAAAACCGATTTTGAAGCCCGTGATCGCGTTACCCTAAAACCACCCGCATCTCCGATGAGTAAGCTGGCGCAAAATATCGCGGCGGCAGCGACCACGCAAAGAGAGGGCTATCACGAAGAGCGTGTGCTCCTAGGCGATGGTCGCCCAGTCACCAAAGTTATTACGCCATATGGGACTTACTGCATATTGCACAGAAAACCAGGAGAAATCATTGGCAATGAGTTGGCCGCGGTGCCAGTAACTTGTGGCAATTTGTAGGCGATCAATCTAAGTAGCGGAGATCGGGCTCGGAAGGGGTGGATTGAATATACTCCCCGTTATTTTTTTAAACATATGCCTGATTGTCCAAATATTATATGGACAATTAACAAATACCCTACCCGAGTATTTTCTTATTAAAAACAAAAAAGCCCGCGCGATGCGGGCTTTTTTGTTTGGGATTGGGATTGCGATGAAGCTTGCAATACGCCAATAAGTCGCCCAAAACGACTGCGGTCAAATTAAGACAGGTGACCGGAAATCAACTTTGTCATTTCAAACATAGAGACTTGAGCTTTGCCGCCGAAGACAGCTTTCAATTTGTCATCTGCATTGATGTTGCGTTTGTTTGCTTCATCTTGCAGCTTGTGCTTCTTGATGTATTCCCATACTTTTTTAGTGACTTCAGTACGAGGAATCGGCGCTGCGCCGATGACTGCTGCCAAAGTTGGCGAGATCGTCATTGGTTTCATAAATGCTGCATTTGGCTTACGTGCAGGTGCGTCTGCCTTAGCTGCTTTAGCCACTTTAGCTGCTGGTGCGGCCTTAGGTGCTGCTACTTTTTTAACTGCTGCTGGCGCTGCTGGTTTTTTTGCCACTGGTTTTTTTGCTGCTGTTGCCATATTGAGGCTCCTTCACAAGTATCTTGGAAAATGCGCCGTTTCACGCATCGCTAATAGTGGTGCGCTTTGCAGAGTGATGCAAGTGTTTTTTGTGGCTTTTTGTATAAAATGTGTCGTAATTAGCAGAGTGCAGTGCTGTAGAGTGAAAAAAACCGAATCACGCCTTAAATTTACATATTTTCAGGGCGGTATTCGGTCTGTAGTCTTGCGGTGTTACTGTTTGTGTCGGGGTTAGCAGAGGGCGCCATAGAGCACCATAGAGCGCTGGTATTGCTTTTGCGCTTATCTCGATTTGCCCGGCATCATGCCTTTCATGCTGCGCATCATCTTCATCATGCCGCCGCCTTGCAGCTTTTTCATCATGCTTTGCATTTGTTCAAATTGGGCTAGCATGCGGTTGACTTCTTGAATCTGGACGCCTGCACCCATTGCAATCCGGCGTTTGCGCGATGCTTTGATCAGATCTGGTTTTGCTCTTTCTCTTGGCGTCATGGAATTGATCATACCTTCCATGCGACGCACACTTTTTTCTGCCTGATCCATATTCGCGCCACTCGCAGCTTGCTGCATTTGCGCAGGCAGTTTGTCCATCAAATTGGACAAACCGCCCATCTTTTTCATTTGCGATAGCTGTAGCTTGAAGTCATTCATATCAAACTTACCGCCACCTTTGATCTTGTGCGCCAGATCTTGTGCTGCAGCGACGTCCATGCCTTTTTGAGCGGATTCGACCAATGCCAGAATATCGCCCATGCCCAAAATACGGTTCGCCATGCGGACTGGATCGAAGGCTTCTAAGCCATCTAGTTTTTCCGCTACACCCGCAAATTTAATTGGTTTGCCAGTGATATGACGTACCGACAATGCAGCACCACCGCGCGAATCGCCATCTAGTTTGGTCAGTACGATACCGGTTAGGGGCAAAGCATCGTTAAAGGCTTTTGCCGTATTGACCGCATCTTGGCCAAGCATGGCATCGACCACGAACAGGGTTTCTATTGGCTTGACCGCGGCATGTATCGCGGAGATTTCTTGCATCATTGCTTCATCAATACCCAGACGACCGGCGGTATCAATAATCAGCACATCGTGGTAATGCTTTTTTGCAAAATCCAGCGCAGCTAAAGCGATATCAACTGGGTTGTCGGTCGGCAGCGTCGGGAAGAAGTCAGCGCCTACTTGCGCAGTCACAGTTTGTAGCTGACCAATCGCAGCCGGGCGATACACGTCGGCAGAGACGGTTAAAACTTTTTTCTTTTTTTGCTCGCGTAAAAATTTAGCGAGTTTACCGACTGTGGTCGTTTTACCGGCACCTTGCAAACCTGCCATCAAAATAATTGCCGGAGGTTGGGTCGCAAAGCTGAGTTGATAGGCTTCGGGGCCGAGATCGGCACCCATTAAGCTTGCCAATTCCTTTTGCACCACGCCGACCAGCGCCTGGCCCGGCGTGAGCGAACTGATGACCTCTTCGCCCAAGGCTTTTTCTTTGACGCGGGCGATTAAATCACGCACCGCAGGCAAGGCAACGTCGGCCTCCAGTAAAGCCATACGTACTTCGCGCAACATCTCGGCGGTATTGGATTCAGTTAAACGAGCTTCGCCGCGCATGGTTTTCACCACTTTGGCAAGGCGTTGGGTCAGATTATCGAGCATGGATGAGATTTAATTTTCAGATAAATTATGGATGCAGCAACATTTAGAGCGAAATTCGGGTGCGCTAATCAGGCTAGCATTTTACCTGATCGAGCGTTCTGCTTGTTCCAATTCTGGAATAGGGCGGCAAACCCTTCGTACAACTTGTAAAAATCCCAAATAGTACGGTGTAGTTGCCTAAGATTAAACACCGATGCGTAGTATTACCGATGTTGGACATGGTTTTGTCCTGTTTAATCCTAGCGGTGTATTGCGGGGTTTGATTGCTGTTCAATATTGCCTAATATTGTGTAAGGCAGTGCGAGTGTTTGAATTCAAACAGATGTGTCAAAAAACTCAAACCTAGCTAATTACACTTAAACACAAAAAATAAAATATAAAAAAGAGAGTTCATTTCACTCATGTCGAGGAAATTTTCTCTCATAACAGGAGACAAATATGCTGCGATCTACATGGTATTTTTCGGCCAGGCTGTGCGCATCCCTGGCTTTGGTGTCCTCAACGCTGGGTGCTGGCGGTCTTGCCTATGCCGAAGATGGCGTAAGTGAGAGCACGATTTTACTGGGGCAGACGGTTGGTTTGACAGGGCAAATTGCCGGGCCCGTTAAAGAGATGAATGCAGGCGCAAATGCCTATTTTGCTTACATCAATAAAAATGGTGGCGTGAACGGGCGAAAGATCGAAGTCCGCACACTCGATGATAAGTTTGAGCCAGCGCTTGCCGCCGGTAATGCCGGGACATTAATCAAAACAGAACATGTGTTTGCTCTGTTTCAGTCGCGCGGTACGCCACATACCGAGGCTTTGTTGCCCCTATTGGCTGAAAATAAAATCCCCCTGATTGCACCAAGCACGGGTGCGACCTTATTTCATACACCGAATAACCGCTATGTCTTCAATGTCCGCGCCAAATACCGGGATGAGGTCACGCGAGGTGTGGAACAGTTTAATACGGTGGGTATCAAAGAGATCGGCGTATTGCATGTAGACGATAGTTTTGGCAATGATGGATTGATCGGTTTTAATCATGCAATGGCGAAATACAATCTGACACCAGCAATCGTCTTCAAATACGATCGCACAAAACCTGATGTTGCTGCTGTCGTAGCTACGTTGAACCAAAGTAAAGCAAAGGCCTTGATTATCGTCGGTTCTGCAACGACTACGGTAGACATCATTAAAGCCGTTCGTGCACAAGGCAATGCTGTGCAAATCATGACCTTATCCAACAACTCCTCTCAATCCTTTGTCGAGGCTCTGGGCAAGGCTAGTGCTGGCATTATTGTGTCGCAAATTATGCCTGCACCTAATTCGACCTCTACCAAGCTAGGACAGGAATTTAAAGAGATAGCTGCTCCGCAGGGCGTCAATTCTTCTTATGCCTCAATGGAGGGGTTTGTCGGCGCTAAAGTGATGGTGGAGGCTTTACGTCGTGCGGGTCGTAACTTGACACGTGATAGTTTGATTCGCGCTTTAGAATCAATGCGTCGTTTTGATCTTGGTGGAGTAGTGCTAAGTTACACCGACCAAAATCACAGTGGTAGCGAATTTGTAGAGTTGACGATCATCAGCAAAGACGGCAAGTTCCTTCGCTAAGCCTTGGTTTTGGAAAATGAAGTTTTGTCGTAGCGCTGAAATCCTCGCTTAATGATACAAGCTTTATTTTCGTCGCTAATAGCAAAGATATAGAAGAAATGATGCGTTAGAATTCACGCTCGGAGATGGCATTCCTCCTGCATTTTTCGCTAACCGCTTTAGGTCAACACACCCTAGTGCTAATGATGCCTACATTTGTCCCTGATCAATTGGGAAGGTGTAGGCGCATAGTCAACACAGCGATTTTCAATTGATCCGGTTTTGTCTTATAGTCCAAGATAAAGATATAACAGGATTCGCATGAAAACCTCAAAACAAACCAGACCTCCGAAATCTCTTCAAAGTATTAATTCATCTCGCCCGATTGAGCAACTGGCGATCGTGCCTTACATGGTCAAATGGATTTTATTGGCCACCGCAGTCGCGGCGCTGGCAGGGACGGCATCTGCTTTTTTTCTGTTCGCGCTGGAGTGGGCTACCAATACCCGGCTGACACACCGCTGGCTGATTGCTTTATTGCCTGTGGCTGGTTTTGTTGTAGGTTGGCTGTATCTCAAATTGGGGCAGCAGGTAGAGGCTGGTAATAATCTCTTGATCGATGAAATCCATGATCCTAAAAAACTGATTCCATTGCGTATGGCACCGTTGGTACTAGCTGGCACAGTAGTGTCACATTTGTTTGGCGCCTCTGTCGGACGCGAGGGTACGGCGGTACAAATGGGCGGTGCTCTGGCGGATCAATTAACACAGCTATTCAAACTTAAACACGAAGACCGCCGGATTATTTTAATGGCAGGCATCAGCGCAGGTTTCGCTTCGGTATTTGGGACGCCTTTAGCCGGTGCGATTTTTGGATTAGAAGTGTTGGCGATTGGTCGCTTGCGTTACGACGCGATTTTGCCTTGTCTGGTGGCGGCTATCGTGGCTGACCAGGTAGGTTTGCTTTGGGGGCCAATTTTGGACATACACCATACGTATTATGCGATTCCTTTTATCCCCGCTATATCCGCCTGGGGATTGGTCGCGATGCTAATCGCAGGAATACTGTTTGGATTGGCCGGGAAAATATTTGCAGATGCAACCCATAGTCTAAGTGCCTTGATGAAGCGGCTGATTCACTACGCGCCGCTGCGACCTTTTATTGGTGGTGTAGTGATCGCTGCTGCGTTCTGGTTGTTGGGTAGCGATAGCCGGGTAGATCGTTATATAGGCTTGGGTATTCCCACTATCGTAGAGGCTTTTCAGCATCCTTTAGCGTCTTATGATTTTGCTGCCAAGATGCTATTTACCATTGTGTCGCTGGGAACTGGCTTTAAGGGTGGCGAGGTTACACCACTGTTTTATATCGGTGCTACGTTGGGAAATGCGCTTGCGCCACTACTGAATATGCCTTTCCCTTTATTGGCAGGCGTTGGTTTTGTCGCGGTATTTGCCGGTGCTGCGAATACGCCGATTGCTTCTACTTTAATGGCGATGGAGCTATTTGGTGCCGAGGTTGGCGTGTATGCGGGGATTGCCTGTGTGGTCAGTTATTTGTTCTCAGGACACACCGGCATTTATCGCTCGCAACGCGTGGGACAGGCAAAACATTTGCATGCTAACCTGGATGCAGCTGCGGGAGCGAGGCCGGTGAAACTTAGTGAGTTTCACAATCAGGCCAAGGATCTCGTCACAACATCAAAAAAGAATAAGCCCTGATAAGCTATCTCGCGTTTGTGTTCTAAATTGAATTCAATTTGTGTCTGTGCGAAAAACGGCAAACTTTTTCGTTTTAGCTCCAGATTATTCTGGTTCGTCAGAATAATCCGGGTAACTAGCCCGACCAAGATGATAAAAATCAATGACTTGCAAAATAATCGAAGCTGGCACAAAGTCTGCTATACCCGTTGTACAAATCAATAATAGTCAGGAGACCATCATGTTTAAAAAAGCTATCGTCACGTCCCTCGTTTTATCCATTTCTGCTGCATTCGCCGGCGCCGCTCAGGCAGAAGATGTTGTGCGATTGGGTAATCTCAAATTTGCTCATTACGGTGCAGTGTCTTATATCAAAGAGATCGCGCCAAAATGCGGTATCAAAGTCGATGAAAAAGTATTCCCCAAAGGCCTCGATGCGATGCAAGCAGTGATCGCTGGCGAACTGGATGTGGCCGCTGTGTCGTCTGAAGCTGTGATCTCTGCCAGAGCCAGCGGTGCACCTATCTATATCGTTGCTGGATTTGCCAAAGGTGGTGCACGTTTGGTGACACGTCCTGACTTGGGAATTAAAACCGTTAAAGAATTAAAAGGTAAAAAAGTCGGCGTTACCCGTGGTGGTATTCAGGATATTTTGCTGGCGGCAGAGTTGTCGCAAAATGGCTTAAGTTATTCTGATCAACCGGGCAAAGATGTGCAGATTATTTATCTTGGCTTTCCTGATTTGAATCAAGCTTTGCTTGGTAAAAATGTCGATGCCATCATGCAATCTGAACCATATTCGGCGCAAGCAATTAACAAAGGTTTTGGTGCAGAACTGATCAAACCTTACGACACACCAATTGGTGAGCCAGTACGCACGATGGTCATGACAGAAAAATTCTATAAAGAGAACCGCCCACTCGCAGAAAAATTTATGCGCTGTTTTGTAGAGGCGACTAAAACCTTTATCGATAACAAAGACCTGGCCGAAAAATATGTCCGCGAAACGATTTTCAAAGGACAAATCACAAAAGAAG
This sequence comes from Undibacterium sp. RTI2.2, assembly GCF_035018705.1. Lineage (NCBI taxonomy): Bacteria > Pseudomonadati > Pseudomonadota > Betaproteobacteria > Burkholderiales > Oxalobacteraceae > Undibacterium > Undibacterium sp. RTI2.2. Next base: position 33,117 of record NZ_JASJXN010000035.1, read on the forward strand.
ATTTTGTCAACGCGATTGGCAATTCTCCTTATTCCTACGATGTCACGCCAGAGCATATCCAGATCACTACGGATCTGATGCAAAAATATGGCGTCGGCAAAATGGCAAAGCCACCCGTCGCCAAAGATTGGGTCAAGACCGATTTGCTCGACGCTGCAAAAAAATCGCTTAATATCAAATAGGCTGACATAGTTACGGCTAAGGTAACCGGAGTAATGCCCGTATCTCTTAGCCGTCAATGATCGTCTCCGATGGATGCTTGCCATTCATCGACAGCATTTTCTCTATAAGGAAGCAATATGAAGAAATGGCGTGAAATCGGCGCGGGCTTAGTGGTGCCTGCGGTCTTAATTTTGTTCTGGCATGTGGTCACGACGATGGGTTGGGTTAATCCACAAGTCCTGCCATCACCTTGGGCTGTGGTAAAAAAGTGGTGTGAGTATGCCTCACCTATGGAAGCCTTTGATCCGGCGACGATGTCGCGCCTGGGTTGGCTGGTATCGGGTGAATTGATACGCGATACGATTGGCAGTATGTACCGCGTGGTAGTCGGTTTTGTGGTCGGCGCTGGTTTGGCCTTGCCGTTAGGTTTGGCGATGGGTGCTAGTCAGCGCGCCTATGCCTGGATGAATCCCTTAATGCAAGTACTGCGACCTATCCCTCCGATTGCGTATATTCCTTTGTCGATTTTATGGTTTGGACTGGGTAATCCACCAGCGATATTTTTGATCGCGATCGGCGCATTTTTCCCTGTTTTGATGAATACGATTGCTGGCGTACGTCATGTTGACGGTATTTATATCCGTGCAGCGCGCAATCTGGGGGCGAGCCAAACAACCTTGTTCTTACGAGTCATGTTGCCTGCCGCTGTGCCGTATATTTTGTCGGGTGTGCGTATCGGCATCGGTACCGCTTTTATCGTTGTGATCGTGTCAGAAATGATCGCGGTTAATAATGGCCTGGGCTTTAGAATTTTAGAGGCGCGTGAGTATTTCTGGTCGGACAAAATTATTGCCGGCATGATCAGTATCGGTATGCTGGGCCTGGCAATTGACCTGGCGATGAACAAACTGAATAACCATTTGCTGCGCTGGCACCGTGGTCTGGAGAATTAATATGACAAGCCCAAATCCTGTACAGATCAAAGTCAATGCGGTGAATAAAATTTTCACCACTAGTGACCGTGAGGTGGTCGCCCTCAAAGATATTCAATTAGAGATTCCAGAGGGCCAATTTGTGTGTTTGCTGGGGCCATCGGGTTGCGGCAAATCGACTTTATTGAATGCGGTAGCGGGTTTCTCTTTGCCGACCAGCGGGACGATTACAGCGGAAGGGAAGTTAGTCACTGCGCCGGGGCCAGATCGTGGCATGGTATTCCAGGAGTACGCGCTTTTTCCTTGGATGACGGTAGAGAAAAACATCGCATTTGGACTAGAAATAAAAGGCGTCAGTAAGTCAGAAATCCAGAAAAAAGTCTCAGATTTATTAGCGATGCTGGGCTTAAGTGATTTTAAAAGCCGTTTCCCCAAAGACCTGTCTGGCGGTATGCGTCAGCGGGTAGCGATTGCCCGCGTACTGGCATTAGATTCGCCCATCATGTTGATGGATGAGCCATTCGGTGCGCTGGATGCCTTGACCCGCCGTAATTTGCAAGATGAGTTGTTACGCATCTGGTCTGAGCTAAAAAAGACGATTATTTTTGTCACGCATAGCATAGAAGAAGCGATTTATCTGGCGGATCGGATTGTCGTCATGACCTATCGTCCCGGTACGGTCAAACGCGACCTGATGGTGGAGTTACCACGTTTGCGTGATCCGTCTTCTGCCGAGTTCAATCTGCTTAAACGTGAGTTAGGCCAACTGGTGATGGAAGAGCAGCAACGCCATCACACGGATGAGCTGAAAATGGCGGTAGTCGATTAAACTTTTAAAGTTAATCTCTTAAAACTATATCGTCACATTTCATCAGGCGAACTCATCCCAATGCGACGTACATCTGACTCGCATCAACCAGCTACGCTGCTATCTGGCAGTGTAGTTGTCGCCTTTGCCTTATTAATATGTGCCGTGCTGTTTATCCTTGGTGCATATTGGTGGGCATCTGGCAAAGCACGGGAAGAAATCCGCTCCGCCGGAGACCGGCATTTGCAGATCATCTCCCTCGATCTGGAATCGGTGCTTGAGCGTTACGAAACCTTGCCGTACGCATTAGCGTATCTGCCTTTGGCCGCGCAAATCCTGGCGACGCCCGGCGATGCGCAGAAGCTGGCACAATTTCATGCAGCGCTGAAAGACATTCAACAGCAATCCAAGCTCGCAGCGATTTATCTGATGGATAAAAACGGTAACACCATTGCTGCTAGCAATTGGGATACGCCGCAAAGTTTTATGGGGCAGAATTTTAGTTTTCGTCCGTATTTTAAAGAGGCAATACAGGGCGGTACCGGACATTTTTATGCGATCGGCAATACCACCAGCGTCCCCGGATATTTTATCTCCCAACCGGTATTTGGAGATGGTAGTGGGGATGACAATGTGGGTGAAAGCACGGATAAAAACGCGGATGAAAATACCCATCAACTGGCCGGCAAAAAGCTGGACCGTATCCGCTCTGCTGTTCACAATCTCGATAGTTCGCCTAAACACACTCCCATTGGTGTCATCGCCGTCAAGATTAGTCTTACCGAATTTGAAAAAGCCTGGCGTAGCAGTGAAGAGCCGATTGCCTTGAGCGACCAGCATGGCGTGATTTTTTTAAGCAATCGTCCAGCTTGGCAATACCATAGTTTGCAAACGCTGAATGACGATGTGCAGAGATTGATTGCGCAGACCCTGCAATATGGCGGCAAGCCAATTGCCTCACTTGCCAGTTTGCCCAAGTCCGAGCGGGCTGATATTGGTCAGCTTGGTGAGTCTTCTCGTGATGAACTGAGTGACGTGAAAAGTAAGGTGCAAAGTAAGGTGCAAAGTAACTACGTCACTCGCCCTATAGGTCGTTTGTCCTGGCAATTGATGCTGTTTCCGTCGGAGTCTACCATCCGCCGTGCCGGTATTCAGGCCGCGCTGGTGGCTTTTCTTTTGCTGATTTTGCTCGCAACTGCGGCAGCGGTGTTTCATCAGCGGCGACGACGTCTGGATGAAAGACACCTAGCGCGGCAAGAGTTGCAGAGCGCTTTACAGCAAGCGGCCGATGATCTGGAGCAGCGCATCGCGCTACGCACGCAAGAACTGACCCATGCCAATGCGCAGTTGGCGACCAAGTACAGCAAGTTGCAAGATGCCGAAAATCTGCTGCGATCCACCCAAGACGAGATGGTACAAACCGGTAAGCTGGCGATGCTAGGGCAGATGGCCGCCGGCATGACGCATGAGCTGAATCAACCGCTGACGGCTATCCGCGCCTTCGCTGATAATGCAATGACCTTCCTGGCGCGTGGCAAAGTACCGCAGGCCAACGAGAATCTTCAACATATCAGCGATGCCAGTGCCAGAATGGGCGCGATTATCAGCCAGCTAAAAGGTTTCGCCAGAAAAAGTCCCGAGGCCGTTGCTGAGGTTGACCTTGCCGTGTCATTAAAAGCAGCGGCGCTATTAATGCAAAGTGAGTTTGAGCGACAAAACGTCGCTTTACTCTTATCGTCGCAAACCGGTTTGCTGGTATTGGGTGACGCAGTCAGAATCGAGCAAGTACTGATTAATTTGATGCGCAATGCCTTGGATTCTGTCGTGCAAAAAATGCAGCGGCAGCAGGAGATTGAATATAGTCAGCATGGGCCAACACAAGTCAGCGTCTTGCTGGAAGCTGATGAGCAGGACGCGATTATCCGTATTATTGATACTGGGACGGGTTTGCCAGAGCAGGTGATACAGCATTTGTTTGAGCCGTTTTTTACCACCAAAGCATCAGAGCAGGGCTTGGGTCTGGGGCTGGCGATTTCATCCTCGATAGTGCAGGCGATGAACGGGAGTCTTTGTGCTGAAAACCGCTTGCAAGGCGGGGCAGAATTTACGGTCAAAATCCCGCGCTGGATGGGGCGGGTCTAGACCTTCCCCAGAGCATAGATATAGATACATTAATAAAGATGTAAATTAATACTCCTACTATGTATATTTAAAGTGTCCAATAATAATATGGACAATCAGAATTATTTCCGTAAAAAATAGGGGAGTATATGGTTTTCCTCAAGGTTTTTAGTTTGGGAGTCAGGTGTGATAAACGTCGATAGCATGTTAAAAGCCATCTTGATTGAAGACGAGCAAGCGGTTCGTCTGGCAACTGCACAGACCTTGGAGTTGGGCGGGTTTCAAGTACATGCATGCGCTAGTGCCGAGGCGGCACAGATTTATTTGCAGCCAGAATTTAGCGGGATTGTTGTGACGGATGTGCGCTTGCCTGGTCAATCAGGTTTAGACGTACTGGCACAAGTGGCGGCACTGGATGCTGATTTGCCTGTGATTTTGATTACGGGTCACGGCGATGTCAGTATGGCGGTGGCGGCAATGCGCAATGGTGCGTATGACTTTATCGAAAAACCGTTTGCGGCTGATCGCTTATTAAACACCTGTTTGCGCGCGCAAGAGAAGCGCCGCCTGGTCATGGACAATCGCAAGCTCAAGCAACAAGTTGTTAGCCAGTCTGTGGTACCAGAGTTGATCGGGCAAACCGCCGCGATTGAGCAGGTGCGCAAATTTATCCGAACGATAGGCCCGACTCAGGCCGATGTATTGATCAACGGCGCGACGGGTACCGGCAAAGAAGTCGTCGCCCAGCAATTGCATCTGGCCAGCGGACGTACGGGCGAATTTGTCGCCATCAATTGCGGTGCATTGCCCGAGTCGATGTTTGAGAGTGAAATGTTCGGTCATGAGGCGGGTGCTTTCACCAGCGCCCAAAAGCGTCGCATCGGTAAGCTGGAATATGCTAACGGCGGCACTATTTTTCTGGATGAAATCGAAAGTATGCCGCTGGCTTTGCAGGTCAAACTCTTGCGTGTGCTACAAGAGCGCAAGCTGGAGCGACTGGGTGGTAATGCACAAATTACGTTGGATTGCCGCATCATCGCCGCCAGCAAATTAGATTTGTTGCAATTGAGCGCAGAATCTAAGTTCCGCGAAGATTTGTATTACCGCATCAGTGTCGTCAGTCTGGAGCTGCCACGTCTGAATGAACGCCGCGAGGATATTCCCTTACTGCTGGCGCATTTCCTAAAGTTGGCAGCGATCCGGTACCAGCAAGCTGCACCGCTGATTCCTACTGCGCAGATGCTGCAATGGCAGCAGCGCGACTGGCCCGGTAATGTGCGTGAGCTGCGCAACTTTGCGGATAAATTAGTGCTGGGAGTCGCTGATATAAACCTGATGCACGTCAATCAGGATAATCTGAACGCTAGCGATGCGCCATTGACCAAAATTTCTACTGCAAATTCGAACATAAATTTGAACGCGAATTTGAATATAAGTGATGCTCTGCCAAAACGCATAGAGGAGTTTGAGGCGACGCTGATCCAGCAAGCCTTGCAACAGCAAGACGGCAATGTCGCTTCGGCGGCGGAGCAGTTAGGGATTCCGAAAAAAACGCTGTATGACAAACTGAAAAAATATCAGTTGTCGTTTAAGCCTGCTGCTGATTGATATAGCTGTAATGCCCATCCATAGCGGTAAAAAATTACCTCACTCTAAATAAATATCCTACAATCCTCGCTCGCTAAGGTTCGACCCTTCCTATACTTTGTCCGCCAGAGGATTCAGATGTATTCAGCTACATTTATCTTTAATAAAAAGCAGTACGACGCAGAGTTTTATGCGCTGGATCAAGCGATTGCCGAAGTCGCCAAACAAACTACGGGCTATATAGGGGAAGAGGCTTGGGAGAATGTAGCGACCGGACAAATTTCTAATGTCTATTATTGGGAGACCATGGACGGCTTACATGCATTGATGCAGCATCCCAAACATCTGGAGGCAAAAGCCGCGCAAGCCAGCTGGCTGGACGGTTATCAAGTGGTTATTGCTCAAGTCTTGCGTGCTTATGGCGACGGATTAATTCCACATCCAACTGCTGGATTTGTGAATCATTAAGGTGGTGCTAAAACAGTGCTTCATTCATGACTGACTCAAAATGAAATTAGGCTAGGCTCCTTCAATGCTATTCCCGCCTGCGCAGAAGCCACGAACAAATAGTTTTGCAGCCTGCGCTCCGCCTTCCTTCAAGAGTTTTTAGAGGATATTATTGGACGGCTTGCAACAAGCTTACGGTCTAAACTCAATTCAGGTCTTGATCCGACTAGCAATTCTCATACTAAATCCCAAGCTAAATCTGAGCCTACATGGTGTAAACTTAAACCATGCAAACTTACCTCCCTTTTCTTGCCGCTGCACTATATATCGCTTGCAGCTTTATCCCCGGCCAGCGCCGCTTGCTGGATTCTATGACGACGATTGCTGGCTGGCTGGTGCATGCAGCGGCTTTGTATCTGACTATTTTTATGCCGAACGAGTTGCGGGTAGGGTTTGCCGTGATGTTGTCAGCCGCATTGTGGGTATCTGTATTTGTTTACTGGTTGGAGAGTCGTAATTTATCCTTAGATGGTTTGAAAGTATTGTTACTGCCTAATGCGGCAATCATGGCGATCTTGCCTGTGTTCTTCCCTGGTAGTTTGGTCGCAATGGCAGGCAAGCCTGCGATGTTTCCCTGGCATATTGCGATTGCCTTGCTGTCTTACAGTACATTAACGATCGCTGCTTTCCATGCCGTTGTAATGACTTTGCAAGATGCGCATCTGCACAAGCAAGCTAGCAAAGCGACACCGCCTTGGCTTAGCAAGGCGATAGAGCGCTTGCCTGCTTTGCTGATGATGGAAAAAATTCTGTTCCGGCTGGTGGCGATGGGATTTGTTTTATTGACCCTGACTGTTTTGTCCGGCATCGTATTTTCAGAGGAAATCTTGGGCGTGGCGTTCAAATGGGATCACAAAACCATTTTGTCGCTATTCTCCTGGATGTTATTTGGTATTTTGCTGATCGGTCGCCATTGGCGCGGTTGGCGTGGGAAAACGGTATTGAGTTTTACCCTAAGCGGTTTTTTAACCTTGTTACTTGCCTACGTCGGTAGCCGGTTTGTCTTAGAAGTGATATTGCACAGGAGCCTGTCATGAAGTTCTTAATGTGGCTGGTGCTTGCCGTGTTGGTGGTGTTGGCTTTGCGTAAAAAAAGTTCAACGATCTCATCGGCTCAGCAACAAGCACCTTTGGATGGTGGGTCAACTGGCTCAAGTCCTAATCCCAATCCGGCAAATCAACATGCCGAGACTATGGTTTGTTGTGAGCATTGCCAGGTGTATGTGCCCTCGTCCGAGGCAGTGTACCGGCAGCAGCAAGTGTTTTGTAGCGTCGCCCATGCAGACTTGCATTAGACCGCTGCATTAAATGTCCAGCTCCGCTAGCTCCTCCTCTTTACCTAGCGCCACTTTCTGGCGTTCCCTTCAGACCCTGAATGTGTCACGGGTGGTCGTTGCCATCGTGTTGTTTGGTTACATGAGCCTGAAGGGTGGTAAAGAAATATGGTTGACGGAGTACAACGTATTCACCCTGGCTTGTACCGCCTACCTGATCATCGCCATTTTCTTTGTCCTGATTAAAATTAATTATCAGCGACGGTTCATGCTGCAATTAGCTAGCCAGATAACGCTTGATATCATTGTTATTTCTATTATTTATCTGGCGTCTGGCGGTAATAAAAATGGCTTGACAATTCTGTATTTATTTCCCTTGGCGGGCGTCGGTATTCTGGCTCCCTTATTGTGGGGCTTGTTTTTTGCCGCCTTTGTTACTTTATTTTTATTAGTAGAAAGTATTTATCGGGTCTTACAGCAAGAAGATCCTGGCCTGACATCACAAGCGGGCTTGTATGGCGCCGCTTATTTTGCCGTGGTGTTTGTACTCAACCGCTTAGCAAAAAACCTGATCCAGCAAGAGGCTTTGGCAGTGCAGCGAGGCAAAGCACTGGCGATACAACAGGCGATTAATCGCCTGGTAATTGCGGATATGGGTGATGGTATTTTGGTTATCGATCAGGCGGAACATTTAGTTGAAATGAATCCAGCAGCAGAGCGCATATTGGGCGCACGTCTTATACAGCAAGCCAGCCGCGCCCGTTTGCGCGATATTCCGGCCTTGCGATCGATTGCCGAAGTTTTGTCCAGCAGAAATGACTCTACATTTAATGCCAAGACTATTCATACGGGCATTATGCCGTGGACGGTCGGCGAAGATATTTCCTTCATCTCTATCCGGCAAGTAAACGATGCCACCATTGATGCCAGTTCACCAGAAAACTTGAATCGGTCTGATTTAGTGACGCATTTAAAATTGCGCTTTGTAGATGTCGATAGTGCGGATATTGCGGGGTTTAGCCATGAGCAGGGTACTTACACGATTATCTTTATGCAGGATGTGTCGGATATCGAGAATCAGGCGCAGCAATTAAAGCTAGCGTCAATGGGACGTTTGACGGCGAGCATTGCGCATGAGGTCAGAAATCCTTTGTCGTCGATTTCTTATGCCGCCTCGTTGTTGGGTGAGGATATGTCTAACCCGGTACAAGCGCGGCGCCTGCTAAAAATTGTGGATGATAATGTCGGACGCTTGAACCAGTTGATCGAGGATATTCTTAAGTTATCACGCAAGGCGCAGGCAGATACGAAGCCGTTTTCTTTGTTACCTTTTATCACTGAGATTGTGCAAGACTTTGTGGAGACACGTGGCTTGGATCCACATTTGATTTATACGGACAGGTCAGTTACTTTTCATATTGTGTTTGATCCCGGCCATTTGCGAGAAATTGTGGTTAACCTGCTGTCGAATGCTGTTCGTTATGCCAGTGGCAAGCCAGGCAGCATACGGATTTATGCGCAAATGAGTGCGATCAACCGGCAAGAGTTGCATATTCAGGATGATGGCCCTGGTATCGGTGCTGAAGTGCGCTCACATTTATTTGAGCCTTTTTATACGACATCCAGTAAAGGTACCGGTTTAGGTTTGTATATGGCGCGTGAACTATGTTTGAATAATCATGCTTTGCTTGATTATGAATACCATACGGATGATCCTTACTCATTATTTGGTGAATCAAAAGGCCGTTTTGTGGTTAACTTCACTTTAATCGACTCTTATCCTTCTTAAGTTGCGATAACTAAGCAGGGTGAACTAAGTTGCAAGAACTAACTTGCATGCACTAAGGCGCATAAAAGATACGAGTAAATATGAATAATAAAGAGTTGAACTCTAAAGATTTGCCAGGCAGTCCACGCATTCTTGTTGTGGATGATGAGGCGCATCTGCGCGAGTTGCTGGAAATTACTCTGATCAAGATGGGATTGGACGTAGATAGCGCCGAGACACTCGCGGTAGCACGCAATTATTTATCCAAATCCAGTTATGCCTTAATTCTGACGGATATGCGCTTACCAGATGGTTCTGGTATGGAGTTAGTTCAGGACGTTAACAGTCATTATAAAAATACGCCGATTGCTGTCATTACCGCTTTTGGCAGTGCTGATAACGCGGTAGTTGCCCTTAAGGCAGGTGCGTTTGATTATGTGTCTAAGCCGGTGGCACTGGATCAGTTGCGTAAGCTGGTCAGATCAGCTTTACAATTGGGCGAAATCCGTACAGCACACGACATTCAAGATGGCAACGATAGCAAGCAAGCAGAGCGCATCCTACCCTCTGGTTTGATCGGACGTTCTGAGGCGCTACAGCATGTTCGCTCCCAAATCAGTAGACTGGCGCGCAGCATGGCACCAGTCATCATCACCGGAGAATCAGGTAGCGGTAAAGAGCTGGCAGCGCGTGAGATACATAATAATAGTGCGCGTGCGGACAAATCATTTATTGCAGTTAATTGTGGTGCCATCCCAGAGGCCTTGATGGAGGCGGAATTTTTCGGCTATCGCAAAGGCGCGTTCACTGGCGCTAGCGATGACCGTGATGGGTTTTTTCAGGCGGCGAGCGGCGGTACGCTGATGTTGGATGAGGTTGCTGATTTGCCGCTGGCGATGCAGGTCAAGCTGTTGCGTGCGATACAAGAGAGGCGAGTCCGCAAGGTCGGCGCTACTAACGAAGAGCCTGTCGATGTCCGTATTATTAGCGCGACTCACCAAAACCTCGCTAATTGCGTGACGGCAGGTAAATTTCGCCAAGATTTATATTACCGCCTGAATGTCATTGAGTTGCATTTGCCTCCGCTACGCGAGCGTTTAGAGGATGTGGCAGAATTGGCGCAAGGTATTTTGCGACGTCTTTCTACCCCAGAACTTTCTAATTCTGGCGCTGCTACCTTACTATCTGATGAGGCGCTGCAAGCTTTGGCCGCCTATGATTTTCCGGGTAATGTGCGCGAACTGGAGAATATTCTGGAGCGTGCGCTGGCATTTGCGAATGATGGCTGTATTGAAGTCAGTGATCTGGCTTTGCGTCCTGCGACAAAAGCATTGCCAGTACTTTCACCAGCAATGACGAGCCTGCCTGACACGCCTGAAACATCGACCCCTGCAGAGGTGCTAAACCCAAGCCATGCGATTGAAACTAGCTCTGCCGCTTTGTCTCGGGATCAGAATGCGCATCATGTAGAGCCTGTTGTTAGCGTCACGGACAGCGGAAAAAATATTTTCATCGAGCCTGATTTACCATGTTCTCTGCCTGATTATCTGGAGCGGATAGAGAAGGAAGTTATTCGCCGTGCGCTAGTTAAAACGCGCAATAACCGCACACAAGCGGCAGAATTGTTGGGAGTAAGTTTCCGGCAATTGCGTTACCAGATACAAAAACTGAAAATTCATGACCCGGAGTAAATCGGGTCATTTGGCTATGTCAAATCCATTAAAACCATCAAACTCAGCAAGTCAGACTAGCTCGGTTTCTTCAAGAGCCACCGACGCATTGGATGAAGATGGTTGGTACTCATTAGCAACGCGGCTGCCGTCTTCTAATTTTGATGCTCGCTCCGAGCATGCTGAAGTTTCGCTGCTGATAATTCACAACATCAGCTTGCCTGCCGGTCAATTTGGCGGCTCTGCAATTTCCGATTTATTCTTAAATCAGCTTGATTACTCAATGCATCCTAGTTTTGAGTCTCTGCGCGGCATACGCGTGTCTAGCCATTTTTTGATACGCCGTGACGGAAGCTTATTGCAGTTCGTCTCAACCTTGGCGCGTGCCTGGCACGCGGGTGTGTCGCAGTTCAATGGAGAATCTGGCTGTAACGATTTTTCTGTAGGTATAGAGCTTGAGGGGACTGATACTCAGGAGTTTGAAGCTGGGCAATATAAGACCTTGGCATCGCTCAGTTGCGCCCTGTGCCAAAAACTACCTATCCGTCACATCGTTGGACATCAAGATATTGCTCCCGGAAGGAAGACTGACCCCGGCCCCTATTTTGACTGGAAACAATATAAAAAATTATTGGATCAAGAATTTAGGTTAGTGCTTACTCACGCTGCACCAAGCTTTCCATTCATGCTTTGAGATTGTCAATCAACAAACCTAGCTGTCGTAAAAAAATAATTCTCTTTTTAACAAAAAAAGCGATTGCACATCTCCCTCTCTGGCACTAGAATTAGTGCAAATCAAATCTTCTGCACTACATCTAGTGGTTTGGTTTAAATAATGCTGCTGTTAATCCTGTTTCACTTGATCTTTTTTTTATCCCGGTTTTATTGTCATAAATGATTTATAAAACAGAGACTTGGATCAGATTTTGAATCCACGCTGAATTTATCTTGCTTGACTCAAATGGAGTAAAAACCTAATTCAAGACAGTAGGCAATTCCAGTAAATACAAACCAAACGCAGTAAATCAAACGTAGTTGAGCAACTTAGTTCGGTAACTTAGTTGAAAAAATAAGCATTGCGATCGATATCATCGGTCTCAAAACACGAAGTACGACGTAAACACAATTCACGCTGACCCCGGAGGCCAAATGCACTCTTCAATAGAAACATCAACACCAATCACATCTGATCTGTCGGCTTTGCAGTCGCATGCAGTTAACCATGCGCCAGTTTCGCAAGCTACCAGTTACAGTGACTACCGCATCATTCGCCGGAATGGTGCTGTGGTTGGTTTTGAGCCTTCCAAAATCGCAATCGCTGTGACCAAAGCCTTTTTGGCAGTTAACGGCGGCCAGGGTGCGGCGTCTGCCCGTATCCGTGAATTGGTAGAGCAATTAACTGCGAGTGTCGTGTCTGCTTTGGTACGCAGGCAGCCAACTGGCGGTACGTTTCATATTGAAGATATCCAGGATCAAGTTGAATTAGCACTGATGCGTTCTGGCGAACATGATGTGGCACGTGCCTATGTTTTGTATCGTGCCAAGCGTCAAGATGAGCGCCGCCAGCAATTAGAATCGCAACAGGCATCCAAGACCGATATCGCAGTACCGCAAATTCATGTGATCGTTGATGGTCAACCTACGGTGCTGGATATCGCACAAGTTCGTAACTTGATTACAGCTGCGTGCGTTGGTTTGGACAAGTTGGCCGATCCAGAAGCAATTCTGGCAGAAACCTTAAAGAATTTGTACGATGGCGTGCCAGTTGAAGAACTGCATAAATCGGCTATTTTGGCTGCCCGCGCTTTGATGGAAAAAGAGCCTGCCTATAGTCAGGTTACGGCACGCCTCTTGTTGCACACGGTACGTAAAGAGGTATTTGGTAAAGAAGTTGCGCAACAAGCAGCGGCGGCAGAATACGTTGACTATTTCCCTAAATTTATCAAAAAAGGTATTGAAGCAGAGCTGTTGGATGCAAAATTAGGTCAGTTCGATTTGAAAAAGCTTGCAAACGCGCTGGTTGCTGATCGTGATTTGCAATTTGGTTACATCGGTCTACAAACTTTGTATGACCGTTATTTTTTGCATGTACGTGGAACACGTATTGAGATGCCGCAAGCTTTTTACATGCGTGTTGCGATGGGTCTTGCTATTAGCGAGATTGATCGTGAAGCTCGTGCAATTGAGTTTTATAACTTATTGTCTAGCTTTGATTTTATGAGCTCGACTCCGACTTTGTTCAACTCAGGTACACAACGCTCACAACTGTCGTCTTGCTACCTGACGACAGTCGCGGATGATCTCGATGGTATTTACGAAGCGATCAAAGAAAACGCTCTGCTGGCGAAATATGCAGGTGGTCTGGGCAATGACTGGACGCCAGTCCGCTCACTCGGCGCACATATTAAAGGAACTAACGGTAAATCCCAAGGCGTCGTGCCTTTCCTGAAAGTCGTCAACGATACTGCCGTTGCGGTCAACCAAGGTGGTAAGCGTAAAGGTGCAGTCTGCGCTTACCTGGAAACCTGGCATATGGATATTGAGGAGTTTCTTGATCTGCGTAAAAACACTGGCGATGATCGTCGTCGTACGCATGACATGAATACCGCTAACTGGATTCCTGACTTGTTTATGAAGCGTGTCATGGAAAAAGGCGACTGGACTTTATTCTCGCCGTCCGATGTACCTGACTTGCATGAGAAGTTTGGCAAAGCTTTCGAGCAGGCTTACGTTGCTTATGAAGCTAAAGCGGCGAGCGGTGAGCTGGAACTATCCAAGAAAATCCCTGCGCTAGACTTGTGGCGCAAGATGTTATCCATGCTGTTTGAAACTGGTCATCCATGGATTACATTTAAAGACCCATGCAATATTCGCTCGCCACAACAACATGCGGGCGTAGTTCACTCATCTAATTTGTGCACCGAAATCACACTCAACACAAACGATAGCGAGATCGCAGTATGTAATTTAGGTTCGGTCAATATGCCAGCGCACATGAAGGACGGCAAACTCGATCACATCAAGTTACAAAAAACTATCCGCACAGCGATGCGCATGCTGGATAACGTGATCGACATCAACTATTATGCAGTCAAGAAAGCGCGTGACTCCAACTTACGTCATCGTCCGGTTGGCCTCGGCATTATGGGTTTTCAGGATTGCTTGCACATGATGCGCATACCTTATGCCTCAATGGATGCAGTGCAATTTGCTGATAACTCGATGGAAGCAGTTTGCTATTACGCTTATCTGGCATCGTCTGAGTTGGCAGAAGAGCGCGGCGCTTACAGCTCGTATCGTGGTTCTTTGTGGGATCGTGGCATTCTCCCGCAAGATTCTCTGAAGCTGTTAGCAGAAGAGCGCGGTGGTTATCTGGAGGTCGATTATTCTGAAACGATGGATTGGTCTGTTATCCGTAATCGTATTAAGCAGTTCGGTATGCGCAACTCCAACTGTGTAGCGATTGCGCCTACAGCGACGATTTCTAACATTATTGGTGTATCGGCTTGTATCGAACCGACTTATCAAAACTTGTATGTAAAATCGAATTTGTCTGGCGAGTTTACTGAGATTAATGAATCCTTGGTGCGTGATCTGAAAGCACGTGGTTTATGGGACGAAGTCATGATCGCTGATCTGAAATACTTCGACGGTAGCCTGGCAAAGATTGATCGTATCCCGCAAGACCTGCGTGAATTATATGCAACTGCATTTGAAGTTAGTCCATCTTGGTTGGTAGAAGCTGCGTCACGTCGCCAGAAATGGATAGATCAAGCGCAGTCACTGAATATCTACATGTCAGGTGCTTCAGGTAAAAAACTGGACGAGACTTATAAGTTAGCTTGGTTGCGTGGTCTGAAAACCACTTATTACCTGCGTACGATAGGTGCGACTCATACTGAAAAGTCCACAAGCAAAACCGGTGCACTGAATGCAGTTGCCGTTGATGGTAGTGGCGGATATTCTGCTGGCGCAGAAGTGCCTGTAGCTGCTGCATCAGAAGCCGATGGTGCTGCTTGCTACTTGCGTCCTGGCGATGCTGGTTTCGAAGAGTGCGAAGCTTGTCAGTAATTGCAGGAAGTGAATTAGCCGCTCATCAGTAAATAAGCGGGTAAATAACAGAACTACTGCAACTACAGCAAGTGATCAAGGATGAGGGGTAGAGCGATAGTGCTCGCTCCCTCTGAAAACGATAGAATTATTTAGTAAGTGAATTTAAGGAATATACCAATGCTTTCTTGGGATGAAGAAGTCGCTCCAGCAGCGCCGATGGCTCCAGCGACACCAGCGATGCCAACGATCAATACCCGTATGCCATTACCAGAGCTTGCTGCAATAGTTGCGCCGATAAAATCTGTTGAAGCTGCACCCGCAGAGGTTGCACGTCGCGTCAATGCTGCGGACAAGCGGATTATCAATGGTCAAACTGATGTCAATCAGCTCGTACCGTTTAAATATAAATGGGCATGGGATAAATATCTGGCTGGTTGTGCTAACCACTGGATGCCGCAAGAAATCAATATGCAGCGTGATATTGAACTTTGGAAAAGTCCAAATGGTTTGACAGAAGACGAACGTCGTTTAGTCAAACGTAATCTGGGTTTCTTTGTGACCGCTGATTCCCTGGCCGCGAATAATATTGTGCTGGGTACTTACCGCCACATCACCGCACCAGAATGCCGTCAGTATTTGTTACGTCAAGCCTTTGAAGAGGCGATTCATACTCATGCTTATCAGTATATCGTTGAGTCGTTGGGTTTGGACGAGGCAGAAATCTTCAATGCTTACAATGAAGTTGAGTCGATTCGTGATAAAGATCAGTTCCTGATCCCGTTCATCAACGCATTGACCGATCCGGAATTTAAGACCGGTACGATGGAGACAGATCAGACTTTGTTAAAGTCCTTAATCGTCTTTGCATGTCTGATGGAAGGTCTGTTTTTCTACGTCGGCTTTACACAAATTTTGGCGCTCGGTCGTCAAAATAAAATGATGGGCGCAGCAGAACAATATCAATATATTTTGCGTGATGAATCGATGCACTGCAATTTCGGAATTGATTTGATCAACACGATCAAGATGGAAAATCCGCATTTGTGGACAGCGACATTTCGTGATGAAATTAAATCGTTGTTTTTGCGTGCGGTGGAGTTGGAATATCGCTACGCAGAGGATACAATGCCGCGTGGAGTGCTTGGTTTGAATGCGCCGATGTTCAAAGGATATTTACGGTTCATCGCAAATCGCCGCGCACAACAAATTGGTCTTGATACTTTGTTTCCGCAGGAAGAGAATCCGTTTCCGTGGATGAGCGAAATGATAGACCTGAAAAAAGAACGCAACTTTTTTGAAACACGTGTGATTGAGTATCAAACTGGCGGAGCGCTCAACTGGGAATAACAGTTGAAAAACAGTGAAAATAATTTCCGCTAAAATTCAGATTAGTCTGGATGCCTTACTCAAATTCGCATGACGTGTAAAACGCGAGAGGCCTCACCAAACTGAATGGACAGTCATAGACCGAATCGATCTACTCTGTTTGTGCCGCGACACCACGAAAGTGTCGCGGCTTTTGGTTTTGGAAAAACTCCTGCAATACAAAATACCGACGCCGGCATTGATTAATGCGGGCGTTTTTTTTGGCTGTTTGTTTTGCTTGATTCTGATATTGGTATCTGCAACTGTGCTGGCAAGCGCTGGATTGTGATACCCGGGATACGGAATCGCCTTCAAAAGCCATATGGCTGAAGTGCTGCATCAATAGAGGAGATGCAGCAGTTCAGCCGGTGCCGCATTCATTAGCGCAAACAACAGTTTGTTTGTGCCCATGAATAATCCGCTCGCCTTATTGTTTTAATGAGCGGATTTAATTGATCAATTTTTTCCATCTCATGAAGGAGAAACAAAATGGCAACAGGACCAAAACCACCAGAGGCAAAGAAAGCCTCTGCAAAAAAAGCAGCAGCTAAGCCAGTGGTAAAAGCCGCAGCGAAACCTGCAGCAAAAGCAACAGCTAAGCCAGCAGCTAAAAAAGTTGTAGCTAAGCCAGCAGCAAAAGCAGCAGCTAAGCCAGTCGCCAAAAAAGCGGTAGCAAAGCCAGCAGCGAAAGCAGCAGCGAAGCCAGTCGCTAAAAAAGCGGTAGCAAAGCCAGCAGC